>RFFY01000337.1 GCA_003697065.1 Actinomyces sp.
ACCCTGTCGGTGATCGAGCCGGCCCACGGGTCGACCCTGGCCGAGGTGCCCTTCAGTGGACCGGCCGACGTCGACGCCGCCGTGGCGGCGGCGCGGGAGGCCTTCGACGCCTGGTCCCACACGACGCCGCGGGCGCGCAGCGAGACCCTCTCCCGGGTGGCCGACGTCATCGCCGACAACATCGAGGAGCTGTCCGAGATCGAGTGCCGCAACGTCGGCAAGCCCGTGTCGATCATCGAGTTCGAGATGGACCTCACCATCGACAACTGGCGCTTCTTCGCCCATGCGCCCCGCTTCATGGAGGGCAAGCCGGCCCAGGAGTTCGTCGAGGGCGCCACCTCGTTCGTGCGCCGCGACCCCATCGGCGTGATCGGCTCGATCGCCCCGTGGAACTACCCCTTGAACATGGCGACCTGGAAGCTCGCTCCCGCCCTCGCCGCCGGCAACACCGTCGTGTTGAAGCCCTCGGAGCTGACCCCCCTGTCGGTGCTGCGCCTGATGGAGCTGCTCGCCGATGTGCTCCCGCCGGGGGTGGTCAACGTGGTCTGCGGTGACGGGGCGACGACGGGGACCGCCCTGGTCGCCCATCCGGACGTGGCCATGGTGTCGCTGACCGGCAGTGTGCGCGCCGGCAAGGAGGTGGCGCGCACCGCCGCCGGCACCCTCAAGCGGGTCCACCTCGAGCTGGGCGGCAAGGCACCGGTGATCGTGTTCGACGACGCCGACGTGGCGGCCGTCGTCGACCACCTGCGGGAGTCGGCCTTCTACAACTCGGGTCAGGACTGCACGGCGCCGTGTCGCCTCATCGCCGGGGCCCGGGTCCACGACGAGCTGGTCGACGCCATGACGGCGGCCACGGGCGAGGTCACCGTGGGCGAACCCCTCGACCCCGACGTGGCCATGGGGCCGGTCGTCTCGGCGGCCCAGCTCGACCGGGTGGCGGGCTACGTCGAGCGGGCGGTGGCGGCGGGTGCCCGGGTCACCACCGGAGGCCGTCGCCTCGACCGGGAGGGCTTCTTCTACGAGCCGTCGGTGGTCATCGGGGTCGACCAGGACGCCGAGATCGTCCAACAGGAGGTGTTCGGGCCCGTGGTGACGATCCAGTCGGCCCCCGGCGAGGAGACCGCCCTGGCCTGGGCCAACGACGTCGACTACGGGCTGGCGGCCAGTGTGTGGACGAGCGACGTCGGTCGGGCGATGCGCATGGCCCGCGAACTCGAGTTCGGCACCGTGTGGGTGAACGACCACATCACCATCTGCTCGGAGATGCCCCACGGCGGCTACAAGCAGTCGGGCTACGGCAAGGACATGTCGATGTACGCCCTCGAGCACTACACCGAGATCAAGCACGTGATGATCAAGCACTGAGTGCAGCGACCCGACGGCCGGGCGACCCGGTGCGGTGACCGGATCGCCCGGCGGCGAGATCCCCGCCCCCGCTCGCCTCGTACTCAGCTCTTGGCGGCGGTGAAGGCGTCGGTGTAGTTGATCTCGAAGTCCCCGGTGTCGGCGATGAACTCGAGGTTCGCCAGGGTCTCCGGCGGCGGGTAGATCGAGGGATCGTCGAGGATCTCGGGATCGATGAAGGGCTCGGCCGCCGCCACGGGACTGGCGTAGAAGTTGAAGTTGGTGAGGGCGGCCGCGTTCTCGGGCTCGAGCAGGAAGTTGATGAAGGTGTGGGCCGTGCACGGGTGGGGGGCGTCACGCAGGATCACCATGTTGTCGACCCAACGCACCCCGCCTTCTTCGGGCACGAAGTAGTAGTAGCGCTCGTAGGCGTCGAAGTCGTCGGTGCTGGCGTCGTCGAAGGCGCCGAAGAAGTCACCGCTCCATCCGTGGGCGATCGCCACCTCGCCGCCGACGAGCAGGTCCTCGAACTGGTCGGAGTCGAAGGCGGCCACGTCGTCGATGACGGACCGGATCACGTCCCGGGCTTCGGCCAGCTGGCCCTCGTCGGTGGTGTTGAGGGAGTAGCCGAGGTACTTGAGGGCCGCCCCGAGGGTCTCACGCGGGTCGTCGAGCAGGGAGATCTTGCCGGCGTACTGGTCGGCGTACGCGGGGTCGAACACCAGGGCCCAGCTCTCGGGGAAGTCCTCGCCGACGACCTCCATGTCGACGGCCAGGCCGGTCGTTCCCCACTGGTAGGCGACCGACCAGGTCAGGTCGGGATCGAAGGGGAGCCCCGACGCGAACTCGGGGGCGAGGTTGGCCAGGTTGGGGATGGCGTCGTGGTCGAGGGGTAGCAGTAGGCCCTCGTCGGCGAGGATCGACACCATGTAGTCGGAGGGCACGGCGACGTCGAAGCCGGGGTTGTTGTCGGCGACGCGGGCGAACAGTTCCTCGTTGGAGGGGAAGAAGTCCTCGGTCACCGTGACCCTGTACTGCTCCTCGAAGGCGCTGATCAGTTCGGGGTCGATGTACTCCGACCAGTTGTAGAGGCTGAGGTCGCCGTCGGTCTGACCGACCTCGCACGACACCCCGGCGTCGCCGGGGGCGGCGCTGTCGCCGCCGCCGTCGTCGTCGCCGCAGGCGGCGGCGAGCAGGCCGAAGGCGGCGAGCAGGGAGGTGAGCAGGAGGAGGCGAGAGCGGGTGGGTGGTCGCATGGGGTGTCCTTTCTCGAGGGGCGGGATCGGGGAGTCAGGTGCGTGAGACGCGGCTGGCTCGCTGGGCGGCGAGGGAGAGCAGGACCAAGCTGATGGAGACGGCGAGGATGATCATCGACACGGCGTTGATGAGGGGGGTCACATCCTTGCGCAGGAGGCCGAAGACGAACACGGGCAGGGGGGTGGAGCCGATGGCAGCGACGAAGCTCGAGATGACGACGTCGTCGAAGGAGATGGTGAGGGCGAGAAGGGCCCCGCCGACGATGCCGGGCATGATCGTCGGCAAGGTGACGTGGCGGAAGGTCTGCCAGCGGTTGGCGTAGAGGTCGGCGGCGGCCTCCTCGAGGGTGGGATCGGCGTCGGCGAGGCGGGCGCGGACCACGACCGAGACGAAGGAGATGTTGAACGCCACGTGGGACAGCACCAGGGTGTCGATCCCGCTGTGGACGTCGAGGCCGGGGAGGCGGTCGAGCAGGTCGCCGACCTGGCCGAAGAAGAGCAGCAGCATCACCGCCATGGCCACGTCGGGGATGATGATGGGCAGGTACAGCACGGCGTCGAAGACGGCCCGGCCCCGCCAGCGGTAGCGCTCGAGAGAGAGGGCCGACAGGGTGCCGAGGACGACGCTGATGATCGTCGACACGACCCCGACCTTCACCGACACGCCGAGGGAGTTCATGACGTTGTCGTTGTCGAGGACGGCGCCGTACCACGAGCCGGTGAAGCCCTCCCAGCGGCTGATCGAGTTGGAGTCGTTGAAGGAGAAGACGAACAGCACGAGGATCGGGGCGTAGAAGAAGACGAAGACCGCCCCGGCGTAGGCGGCCAGGGCCCGGCCGGCCCAGCCCCGGGGGGCGGCGGTGGAGCGACCGACGCCCTTCACGATCCGCCCCCGAGCGGCCCGGTGCCGAGCCCCGCCGTCACAGGGTCCGACCCCCGGTACGGAAGTACACGATCGTGCCGACGAGCATGACGGCGAGCACGACCACCGACAGGGCACTGCCGAGGGGCCAGTTCCGCGCCTGGAGGAACTGGTTGACGATGTAGGAACCCAACAGGGGGTCCTTGTTGCCGCCCAGCAGGGCGGGGGTGATGTAGGCGCCGAAGCTGGGCACGAAGGTGAGGATCGAGCCGGCGATCACCCCGGGCATCGACAGGGGCCACACCACGTGCCGGAAGGCCCGCCAGCCCGAGGCGTGCAGGTCGCGGGCGGCCTCGACGAGGGACCAGTCGATGCGCTCGATGGCGGCGTAGAGGGGCAGCACCATGAAGGGCAGGTAGCCGTAGACCATGCCGATCAGGACCGCCTTGTTGGTGAACAGGATGCGTCCCGACCCCAGCCCCGTGACCTCGACGGCCCGGGTCACCAGACCGTCGGAGTCGAGCAGGATCCGCCAGGCGTAGGTGCGCACGAGGAAGTTCGACCAGAAAGGGATCATCACCGCCACCAGCAGGACGTTGCGCACCGCCGGCGACCGTGTCGACACGTAGTAGGCGAGGGGGTAGGCGAGCACGAGGCACAACACGGTGGTGGCCACGGCGAGCCAGAGGCTCCGCAGGGCGATCTCGCGGACGATCGGATCGCCGAGACGGGCGTAGGCGTCGAGGTTCCAGTCACGCAGGGCCGTGCGGCCGGTGCGGGTGCGGGTGGCGAAGGAGAAGACGACGACGTAGGCGAAGGGGACGACGAAGAAGACGAGGAGGTAGGCGGCACCGGGCAGACCCAGCCACAGACCCTCCCGGGACCGGGCGCGGGCCCGGGCCGCCTCCAGATGGCCGTCGGGTCCGTCGGGTCCGTCGAGGGCGGCGGGGACGGGGGTCGGGGTGGGGGTCTCAGCGGGCATCGTCGGTCACCACGACGGCGTCGGCGTCGGCGAACGACACCACCACCTCCTCGCCGGGTTCGGCGCGGCGGGCGGTGTCCGAGGAGCGGATCTCGAGGTGCATCCACGACACGGCGACCTCGACGACGACGGCGTTGCCGAGATAGGTCGTGCGTTCGACCTTGCCGGAGATCCGCTGGCGGTCGGTGGGTGCCTCGTCCGGTCGGTGCCAGGTGAGGCGTTCGGGGCGGATGGTGACGGCCACGGGCGTGCCCGGTGCCTCGTCGCTGGTGACGGCCAGGCGGGTGCCGTCGGTCAGCACGAGACGCCCGTCGGTGCCCACGGTGGCGTCGAGGAAGTTGGTGCGGCCGATGAAGTCGGCCACGAAGCGGGTGCGGGGGCGCTCGTAGACATCTTCGGGTGTACCGACCTGCAGGAGGCGGCCCTGGTGCATGACACCGATGCGGTCGCTCATCGTCAACGCCTCCTCCTGGTCGTGGGTGACGTAGACGAAGGTGATGCCGACCTCGCGCTGGAGGGTCTTGAGTTCGCCCTGCATCTCCTGGCGGAGCTTGAGGTCCAGGGCGCCGAGGGGCTCGTCGAGGAGCAGGACGGCGGGCCGGTTGACCAGGGCGCGGGCCAAAGCGACGCGCTGTTGCTGGCCTCCGGACAGCTGGGCGGGTCGGCGCCGTTCGTAGCCGCCGAGCTGGACGAGCTCGAGGGCCTCGGCCACCCGGCGGCGGCGCTCGGCGGCGTCGACGCGGCGCATGCGGAGTCCGAACGCCACGTTCGACGCCACGTCCATGTGGGGGAACAGGGCGTAGGACTGGAAGACGGTGTTGACCGGGCGCCGGTTGGGGGGGCGTAGCCCCATGGTCTCACCGAAGATGCGGATCTCGCCGGCCGTGGGGAACTCGAGCCCGGCGATCATGCGCAAGGTGGTGGTCTTGCCACAGCCGCTGGGGCCGAGGAGGGAGAAGAACTCGCCGTCGCCGATCGCCAGCTCCACCGTGTCGACGGCGGTGACGTCGTCGAAGCGCTTGGTGACGGCGTCGAGGTGGACCGCCGGTGCCCCCTCCCTCCCGGACTGCATCGCCGCGAATCTAGAAGAATCGGTCGTGATGCCGCCAGCGTACGACGAAACAGGTGGTCACTGGCCCTATTCGAACCGGTATTCGTTGTGATCTGAAGTTCCAACCGGCGAATCCGTGGTCGTTCGGTGGGGCTCGCCGTGGTTTGGCTTGCGCGTGGACGGGACCGGTAGCGTGCCCCGACCACGGAAGGAGTCCGCCCTGAAGCGATCGGTCAGCCTGAGCATCCTCGCCGTCGGCGTCGTCATGAGCGTCCTGACGGTCCCTTTGGCGTTCGCCGCCGGTGACCGCGCCTTCCCCCCGGGTCGTTGGGCCGGTGATCTCGTGTTCGCCGCCACCGGTCTCGGGGACTCGGCGGTCGGATCCGGACGCTTCGAGGTCCGCAGCGACGGGGCCTCCCTGGAGGGCACGATCTCGTGGACGGCGAGGACCAGCCGCGGCGTGGCGAGTGTCGAGGCCGCCGTCGAGGGGCCTGCATCGGACCCGGTCGTCGCCGACGGAACCGTCACGACCGACATCGGCTCGTTTCCGATGGACGTCCCGGCGCCCATGCCCATCTCGTGGGCGAGCTGCGAGCAGGTGGCGGGATCCGGGGTCGGCGTCAACGGGGTGACCGTCGACGCCGACTGGCTCGCGTGGCGAGCCGATGCGGTCACCGACCTGGCGGGCTTCCGCGACGAGGTCGACGCCCTCGTCGCCGAGCTCCAGGAGCTCGAGGTGCTCCTCGCCTCGGGCGAGGTGCCCCCGTCGGCCGATCTCGCCGAGCTCGCGTCCCGGGCCGTCGAGCTGGCCTCGGCCGTCTCGCGTTCCGACGAGTGCAGCCCCTTCGGCGCCGAGCACGGTGCGATCGGCGGGTTCATCGTGGCGCGCCTGCTGGCGGCCGCCATCGCCGACCCGGACTTCCCCTTGGACGTGCTCGCCGATCTCGCCACGGTCGCCCTCGAGACCGGCGCTCTCGGGTCGGGGGCGGGCGATCCCTCGGCCGCCGACCTGGAGGTGGACCTGATCGCCGAGCTGCAACGTCGCATCGACGAGGCGGTCGCCGCACGCGACTACGAGACCCTCCTCGATCTTGGCGCCCTGACCCAGGCGATGGGTTACCGCTCCCTCGAGGACCAGGTTCTCACGGCGTTGGTGGAGCGGTGATGCCGATCCCACGCCTGCGCACCCTGGTCGTCGCTGTCGCCCTCGTGTCGTCGGCGTGCTCGGGGTCCTCGTCGCCGGCGAGCACGTCCGAGGACGCTGCCCCATCGACGACCTCACCTCCGCCCACCAGCGCTGCAGCCTCGCCGACGAGCGTCGCCGAGCCGACCGGCGCGGCGGGCTCCGACGATCTGCGGGTCCTGGGGGATCTCGGAAGCGTGGAGCTCGTCGACCCGGCACCGTCGGGCCGCCACCCGGTGCTCGCCTGGCACCCGGTGGACGGTGCCGACCGCTACCGCGTGATCGTGCTCGACGCCGACGGCGCCCCGTACTGGGGATGGCTCGGGTCCCAGACCGCGGTGACCTTCGGTGGCGCCGAGAGCGGGCAGGGGCTCGTGGCCGCCGTCTTCGAACCCCTGACCTGGACCGTCACGGCGGTCGGCGCCGATGGCCGCGTCCTGGCTGTGTCCGACCCCGGGGTGTTGCCGGGAGGCTGAGTCTCGCCGGGTCGGGAAACGCGCCACTGGTCGACCGCCCGATCCCGACGGAGCGAGGAATCGGTCGTGTCGATGCTGCTGGGCGACCGAACGGCCTGTCCGATCGCACTACCGACGACTAGATTCGTCGTTCGATGGGACATGAACCGGTGAATCCGCGTCCGGTCGACGAGACGGCGGAACCCGAGGTCCGCTGCCTGGTGGCGGGCGACTGGCGGGCGGGGTCGGGGCCGACCTTCCCCGTTCTCGAGCCGGCCACCGACGAGCTCCTCGCCGAGGTCGGTGCCGCCGGCGACGACGACGTGGACGAGGCGGTGGCGGCGGCGGTGGCGGCCGCCGACGACATGGCGGCCCTCGGTCCCTTCGAGCGGGCGGCCCTGCTCGACGCCGTGGCCGACCTCCTCGATGGGCGCGCCGATGCCCTCGCCGTGCAGCTCACCCGGGAGTCGGGCAAGCCCCTCGGGGCCGAGGCCCGCCCCGAGCTGGCCGAATCGGCCGACATCTTCCGCCTGGCCGCCGACGAGATCGTGCGCCTCGGGGGCGAGGTCCTGCCGTCGGCGGAGCCGACCAAGCGGGTGTTCACCTTCCGCCGTCCCCTGGGACCCGTGGCGGTGATCACCCCGTGGAACTTCCCCCTGAACATCCCCGCCGAGCTGGTGGCGGCGGCCCTGGCCGCGGGAGACCCCGTGGTGCTGAAGCCCTCGGAGGGGGCGCCCCTGTCGGCCGGTGCCCTCGCTGCCGCCGTCGTCGACGCCGGCTGGCCCGCCGGGGCGATCAACCTCGTCCACGGTGACGCCCGGGTGGGGTCGCGCCTGGTGTCCGACGGGCGCCTGGCCGGGATCGCCTTCGTCGGTGGTCACCGGGCCGCCGAGGACATCGTGCGCCGTGCCGGCCTCACCCGCACCCTCATCGAGGCCTCGGGCAACGGGCCCCAGATCGTGTGCTCCGACGCCGACGTGCCCGCCGCCGCGGCCGCCGCCGTCTTCGGTGCCCACTTCGCCTGCGGCCAGTGCTGTGTCGCCACCGAGCGGGTGCTGGTCCACGAGTCGGTACACGAGGCCTTCGTCGCCGAAGCGGCCCGGGCGGCCGCCGGTGTCGTCGTGGGCGATCCTCTCGACCCGGCCACCACCCTGGGGCCGCTGCACGACGACCGGGTGGCCGCCACCCTCACCGCCCACCTCGACGACGCCCTCAGCCGGGGCGCCCGCCTGGTGTGCGGGGGAGGTCCCGAACCCGACCGGCCCGTCGAGCGCTACTTTCCGGTCACCGTCCTCGACGCCGTGACCCCGGCGATGCAGGTCTTCCGCGAGGAGAGCTTCGGGCCCGTGGTGCCCGTCACCGTCTTCGCCGACGACGCCGAGGGCGTCGAGTTGGCCAACGACTCCGAGCTGGGCCTGCAGGCCGCCGTGTTCACCCGCTCTCTGGGCCGGGCCTGGTCCTACGTCGAACAGCTGCGCACGGGGACGGTCATCGTCAACGACAGCGTCAGCTTCTGGGAGACCCACCCACCCTTCGGCGGGGCGGGCGGCACCCGCTCGGGATGGGGCCGGATCGGGGGTCGCTTCACCATCGAGGACCTGACCGACGTGCGCACGGCCGTCCTCGACGTCGGCCCCCGGGCTCTGCCGTGAGGCGCGGCCGGGGCGGGGGATCGACCTGGGCGGACGAGGCGCTGGCCGGGGCCGAACCGCGGGTGGTGTGGTTCGAGCATCCCGACCCCGGGCCGCGCCCGGCCCTGACCGGTCGCCTCGACGCCGACCTGGTCGTGGTGGGGGCCGGGTTCAGCGGACTGTGGGCCGCCCTGATGGCCGCCGAGGACGATCCGGGCCGGCGCATCGTGGTGGTCGAAGCCGACCGGATCGCGGCGTCGGCGTCGGGCCGCAACGGGGGCTTCGTCGACGCTTCCCTCACCCACGGGCTCGAGAACGGTCTCGCCCACTGGCCCGACGAGATCGACACCCTCGTCCGTCTCGGCCGCGAGAACCTGGCCGGATTCACCGACGCCCTCGACCGCCACGGGATCGACGCCGCCTTCGAGCTCAGCGGCGAGATCGACCTCGCCACCGAACCCCACCACCGGGACTGGCTGGCGGAGGCCGCGGCCGTACACCGTCGCCACGGCGAGGACGTCGAGGTGCTCGACGAAGCAGCCATGCGGGCCGAGGTCGACTCCCCCCGCTTCCTCGCCGGCCTGTGGCGCCGCGGGAGCGTGGGGCTGGTCGACCCCGTGCGCCTGGCGCGGGGGCTGGCCGATGCCGCCGAACGGCTCGGGGTCACGATCCTCGAGGGCTCGCCCGTCGAGGCCGTCGAGAGCGACGGCCCCCACCTGGTGGTGCGGACCGCCGCCGGCCGGGTCGTGGCCGAGCGGGTCGTGGTGGCCACCAACGCCCACCGGCGCCCCTGGCGGCGGGCGCGCCGCTGGGTCGTGCCCGTCTACGACTACGTGCTCGCCACCGAACCCCTCGACCCCGCCGCCCGCGCCGCGATCGGATGGCATCACCGCCAGGGCCTGGGCGAGGTGACCAACCAGTTCCACTACTTCCGCCTCACACCCGACGACCGGATCCTGTGGGGCGGCTACGACGCCATCTACCCCTTCGGAGGGCGCATCGACCCCCGCCTCGAGCAGGCCGGCCCCACCCACCGCCGTCTCGCCCACCAGTTCTTCGACACCTTCCCCCAGCTCGAGGGGGTGCGCTTCACCCACCGCTGGGCCGGCCCCATCGCCACGACCACCCGCTTCACCGCCGCCTGGCGCACGGCCCACCGGGGGCGGCTGGTGTGGGTCGGCGGGTACACCGGGTTGGGGGTCGGGGCGAGCCGCTTCGGGGCCCGGGTCGCCCTCGATCTGGTCGACGGGCACCGGACCGAGCGGACCGAGCTGGCGATGGTGCGCCGTCCCCCGATCCCGTTCCCGCCCGAACCCCTGCGCTGGGTCGGGGTGCAGCTCACCCGACGGGCCCTCCAGCGCGCCGACCGGCGCCAGGGTCGACGGGGGCCGTGGCTGCGCCTCCTCGACGGCGCCGGGATCGGGTTCGACTCGTGACCGGACCGCACCCCCCACCCGGGCCCGCCGACGCCGACTACCGGCGCCTGTCGCTGTGGCACGAGGGCCTGCCCGACCCCCTGGTGCGGCGTCCACCTCTCGAGGGCGACACCAGCGTCGATGTCGCCGTCGTCGGGGCCGGTTACACGGGCCTGTGGACCGCCTATCACCTGCTCACCCGCGACCCCTCCCTGCGGGTCCTGGTCTGCGAGGCCCGTCGCGTCGGGTTCGGGGCCTCGGGTCGTAACGGGGGATGGTGCATCGGGGAGCTGGCGGCACCGCCGAGCCGGGTGGCGCGCCACCACGGCGTCGACGCCGCCCGCCGCCTGGCCCGTGCCCTGTTCGCCACCGTCGACGAGGTGGGCCGGACCCTCACCGCCGAGGGCATCGACGCCCGCTTCCGCAAGGGCGGCACGGTCCGCCTGGCCCGCAACCGGGCCCAGCTGGCGCGCCAGCACGAGGAGGTGGCGACCTGGGCCGAGCTGGGACTGGGCGACGCCCTCGTGCCCCTCGGCGCCGACGAGGCCCGGGCGCGGGTGCGGGCCACGCGGGTGCTCGGCGGGGTGTGGTTCCCCCACACGGCGGCGTGCGACCCGGCCCGGCTGGTCACGGGGCTGGCGGCGGCGGCCGAGCGGCGCGGGGTGCGCATCGTCGAGGACACGCCCGCGCTGGCGGTGACGACGGGGACCGGTGGGCCGCGGGTGCGCACGCCCGCCGGCACCGTCCGAGCCGAGGTGGTGGTGCGAGCGACCGAGGGCTACACCCGGTCCCTGGCCCACCAGCGCCGACGTCTCGTTCCCCTCTACTCCCTCATGGTCGCCACCGAGCCCCTCCCCGACCCCGTGCTCGACGAGATCGGCCTGGCCGACCGGGAGACCTTCGCCGACGAGCGCCACCTCGTCATCTACGGCCAGCGCACCGCCGATGGACGGATCGCCTTCGGGGGCCGGGGCGCTCCCTACGGGTACGGCTCGCGCATCAGCGACGCCGTCGAGACCGGACACCGCACCCACGAACTGGTCGTCGCCACCCTGCGGGACCTCTTCCCCGTGCTGGCCACGGCGAGGATCACCCACCGGTGGGGTGGCGTGCTCGGGGTCCCGCGGGACTGGCACCCCTCGGTGGGGTTCGACCGCCGACGGGGACTGGCCTGGGCCGGGGGCTACGTGGGCGAGGGCGTGGCGGCGTCGAACCTCGCCGGGCGGACACTGGCCGACCTGGTGACCGGCACCGACAGCGAGCTCGTCGATCTCGCCTGGGTGGGTCACCGGAGCCGCTCCTGGGAACCCGAGCCGCTCCGCTGGGTTGCCATCAACGCCGCCTTGGCCCTCATGGCCGGGGCCGACCGGGTCGAGGAGCGCTCGGGCCGCCCGAGCCGGCGCGCCGCCCTCCTCGATCGCCTCCTCGGACGGCGTTGAGGAGCGAGTGCGCGGCACCTCCCATCGCCCGCGCGTGTGACGGTGAGATGGCGATCGCGTCACGATGGGCGGGTCCGCGGATGCGGGGCGTGGGCCCGGTGGCCTAGTCTCCCGGCGCGGCCGGAGGGCCCGGTCGTATCGGCCGAGATCGTTCCAGCTGGGACGATCGGCCGGGAGCTGTGCTAGCGTCCCGGCGCCGTCGGGGACACGGAAGGGGAGGGACAACGTGACCGTCGTCGAAGATGCCGTCACCGCACCGGAGTCGGGTCAGGGTGCCGTCACCGTCGCCTCCCTCGCCCGCGACTGGGCCCGGCGGGCCCCCCACCAGGTGGCGATGCGCGAAAAGGACTTCGGCATCTGGCAGGAGTACACCTGGGAGCGCACCTGGGACCTGATCGAGACGGCCGCCCACGGCCTGCTGGCGTTGGGCGTCGAGGTCGGCGACCGGGTCGCCATCCACTCCGAGGACCGGCCCGAGTGGATCATCCTCGATCTGGCCACGGTGGCCGTGCGCGGCATCACCGTCGGGTTGTACCCGACGAACCCCACCGCCGAGGTCGAGTACCTGGTGGGGGACTGCACCCCGGTCGTCTTCTTCGCCGAGGACCAGGAGCAGGCCGACAAGATCCTCGAGGTCGACCCGGCCAAGGCGGCCTCGGTGCGCCGCATCCTCTACGTCGAGCCGCGGGGGTTCGGCGACTACGACGACGAGCGTCTCCTCTTCTGGGACGACTTCCTCGAGATGGGTCGACGCCACCGTGCCGAGAACCCGGGCGCCGTCGCCGCCCGTATGGCGGCCGCCACCGACGACGACGTCATGACCCTGGTCTACACCTCGGGCACCACGGGGCCGCCCAAGGGCGCCATGTTGACGAACCGCAACGCAGCGTTCGCCATGGACAAGATCATCAACATCCCCGAGCGGATGCCCGACGGCGTGCCGCCCAACCCCAGCGACCTCATCGTCACCTACCTGCCCCTGTGCCACGTGGCCGAGCGGATCTTCTCCACCTGGACGCTGGTGTCGGCGGGCCCC
>RFFY01000338.1 GCA_003697065.1 Actinomyces sp.
AGGTGGTGGTGGCGGGGGCGGCGGCCGGTGGGGCGCTCGTGGTGGCGGAGGCGGCGGTCGTGGTGGTGGAGGTCGCCGCGGGGGCCGTGGCGTCGGCGGGTGAACGGGCCGGGCCGCAGGCGGCCAGGAGGGCGGCCACGCCCACGGCGACGACGAGGCGTCGGGGCGGCATCGGCGAGAGCCGGTTGCGGTCCGTCAGGCGACCGAACGCAGCACCAGGGCGTCGCCTTGACCACCACCGCCGCACAGGGCGGCCACCCCCGTCCCCCCGCCGCGCCGGCGCAGCTCGTGGGCCAGGGTGAGGGCGATGCGGGCGCCGGTCATGCCGATCGGGTGGCCGAGGGCGATGGCGCCACCGTTGACGTTGACGATGTCGTCGGGGATGCCGAGATCGGCCATCGAGGCCAGGGCCACGGCGGCGAAGGCCTCGTTGATCTCGAACAGGTCGACGTCGCCCACCCCGAGACCCGCCCGCTCGAGGGCCTGGCGGGCGGCCCGGCTCGGTTGGGTCAGAAGGGAGGTGTCGGGGCCGGCCACCTCACCGAAGGAGACGATCTCGGCCAGGGGTGTCACCCCCAGACGGTCGGCCACGTCCCGGCGGGTGACGACGACCGCCGAGGCGCCGTCGGAGAGCTGGGACGAGTTGCCGGCGGTGATGTCACCGCCTTCGGCGAAGGCGGGCGCCAGACGGGCGAGGGACTCGACGGTGGTGCCGGGCCGGATGCCCTCGTCCTCGGCGACGACGAGGGGGTCGCCGCGCCGCTGGGGCACCTCGACGGGCACGATCTCCTCGGCGAGGATCCCGTCCTTGGTGGCCCGGGCGGCCCGCTCGTGGCTGGCGGCGGCCAGGGCGTCCTGATCGTGGCGCGGGATGTGGGCCGCCGCCGCGTAGCGCTCGGTCCCCGCGCCCATGGTGCAGGCGTCGAAGGAGCACCACAGCCCGTCGTGGAGCACCGAGTCGAGGACCCGGTCGTGACCGTAGCGGTAGCCCTGGCGCGCCTTGGCGAGCAGGTAGGGCCCCTGGCTCATCGACTCCATCCCGCCGGCCACCACGATGTCGGCCTCGCCCAGGGCGATCATGCGGTGTGCCATCCAGATGGCGTTGAGGCTCGACAGGCACGCCTTGTTGATCGCCGTCGAGGGCACCGACAGGGGGATGCCACCGGCGTGGGCGGCCTGACGGGCCGGGACCTGGCCGGCGCCGGCCTGGACCACCTGGCCGAAGAAGACGAAGTCGACGTCCTCGCCGGAGACGCCGCCGCGCTCGAGGGCGGCGGTGATGGCCAGACCGCCGAGGGTGGTGGCGGGGAAGCCGGCCAGGGCCCCCGACATCTTGCCGATCGGGGTGCGGGCGCCGCTGAGGATGACGGTGTCGGCCATGAGGTCCTCCGGGGAGACGAGGGACGCGTCACCCCGAGCCTAGGACCCCGGAACGGGCCCGGCCGAGCGCGGGCGGCGGCGGACCGCCGGGTTCAGCCGACGGCGACGCCCTCGAGGGCGGCGCGCAGGCCCTCGAGATCCTCGCTGCCGAAGACGACCCGCGAGTTGGTGGCGACGTAGAGCAGGTCGATGTTCACCCCGGCGCGGGCGACGCGGTTGGCGAGCTCGGCCAACTCGCCCGGCCGGTCGTGGGCCTGCACGACGACGACCTCGCGCTCGCGGGTGATCGCCGTGTTGGTGATGGCCAGAGCGTGGCGGACGGGCTCGGGGTGGGGCACGAGGATGTGCAGCTCGGCGGTGGCGGCGTCGGCGGTGCAGGTGGCAGCGGAGATGTTCACCCCGGCGTCGCTGATCGCCGTCGCCACCTTGGCCAGAGCCCCCGGCTCGTTCTCCAGCTCGATGACCATGTCGTACATGTCGTCCTCCCGGTCGGGGCGACCCCGTGGCCGCCTACCGCATGGTCGCACTCCGGCGTCACCGTCTCAACGGGAACACACCGGCGGTGGTCGCCCCGGGCGGTCGGGAGGCCCCGGGCGGTCGGGAGGTGGGGGCGGCGGGTGCGATACTGGCGACATGGCGACCGAACCGACCGACGCCGGCGACGCCCGCGCCGCCTGGGACGAGGCCTACGTCGCCGCTCCCCACCGCGACGTGCCCTTCGAGACCCTCTCGGGCATCGAGGTCGACCCCGTCTACGGCGACCCGCCCTACCCGGGCCAGTACCCCTACACCCGGGGCATCCATCCCGGCATGTACCGCTCGCGCCTGTGGACGATGCGCCAGTTCGCCGGCTTCGGCACCGCCCGCGACACCAACGCCCGCTTCCTCGAGCTCCTGCGCGCCGGCGGGACCGGGCTGTCGACGGCCTTCGACATGCCCACCCTCATGGGGCGCGACTCCGACCATCCCTGGTCGATCGGCGAGGTCGGGCGGGCCGGGGTGGCCGTCGACACCCTCGCCGACATGGAGGACCTGTTCGCCGGGATCGATCTCGGCGCCGTGACCACCTCGATGACGATCAACGGCCCGGCCAGCATCATCATGGCGATGTACATCGTCGTCGGGGAACGCAACGGGGTTCCACGCGAGCGCCTGGCCGGCACCATCCAAAACGACATCCTCAAGGAGTACCAGGCCCAAAAGGAGTACATCTTCCCGCCCCGGCCCTCGATGCGGCTCGTCACCGACCTGATCGCCTTCACCGCCGCCGAGATGCCGAAGTGGAACCCGGTGTCGGTCTCGGGCTACCACATCCGCGAGGCGGGCTCGACGGCGGCCCAGGAACTCGCCTTCACCCTCGCCAACGGCTTCGCCTACGTCGAGGCGGCCACCGCCGCCGGACTCGGGGTCGACACCTTCGCCCCCCGCCTGTCGTTCTTCTTCAACGCCCACATCGACTTCTTCGAGGAGATCGCCAAGTACCGGGCCGCCCGCCGGATCTGGGCCCGCTGGCTGCGCGAGCGCTACGGGGCACGCGACGAGCGGAGCTGGAAGCTGCGCTTCCACACCCAGACCGCCGGCGTCTCGCTCACGGCCCAACAACCCGAGATCAACATCGCCCGGGTGGCCGTGCAGGCCCTGGCGGCCGTGCTCGGCGGCACCCAGAGCCTCCACACCGACTCCTACGACGAGGCCCTGGCCCTGCCCACCGAGAAGGCGGCGCGCATCGCCCTGCGGACCCAGCAGATCGTGGCCCACGAGACTGGCGTGACCAACGTGGCCGATCCCCTCGGCGGGTCGCCCTACATCGAGTGGCTCACCGACGAACTGGAGCGGCGGGCCGAGGCGATCTTCGCCCACCTCGACGAACTCGGCGACGGCTCCATCCTCGAAGGTGTCTACGCCGGCATCGAGGAGGGCTGGTTCCAGGGCGAGATCGCCGAATCGGCCTACCGTTTCGAGCGCGAGGTCAACGCCGGCCGCCGGATCATCGTGGGGGTGAACGCCTTCACCGACGGCGACGACGGCGAGCGCAACATCCTGCGGATCGACCCCGCGGTCGAGGAGCTCCAGCTCAAGCGCCTCGACGAGGTGCGCCGTCGTCGTGACCAGGCTGCGGTCGACGCCGCCCTCGATCGACTCGTCGCCGCCGCCCGCGATCCCCTCACCAACACCATGCTGCCCCTCATCGACGCCGTGTCCGTCTACGCCACCGAGGGCGAGATCGTCGCCGCCCTCGAGAGCGTCTTCGGCACCTACACCGAGAAGGTGGTCGTGTGACGGGCCCGCCTGTCGACGAGACGGACCCGGCCGACGCCGCCCTGTCCGACCCGGACCAGGCGCCGATCCGGGTCGTCCTGGCGAAGCTGGGCCTCGACGGTCACGACCGTGGCCTCAAGGTCGTGGCTCGCATCCTGCGCGACGCCGGCATGGAGGTCGTGTACCTGGGCCTGCGCCAGACCACCGATTCGATCGTGGCGGCCGTCGAGCAGGAGGACGCCGACGTGGTCGGGATCTCGATGCACAACGCCGGCCACCTCACCTTGTGCCGCCGCATGCTCGACGCCCTGGACGCCGCCGGCCTCGACACCCCCCTGGTCATCGGCGGGATCATCCCCGACGACGACGTGGCCGAACTCCGACGCATGGGCGTGGCCGAGATCCTGCATCCGGGGGCCTCGGCCGCCGAGGTCGCCGACGCCGTGCGCCGGGCGGCCCGGACCCGGCGGTGAGCGGCCGCCGCGTTCCCGGTGCCGCCGAGTTGGTGGCGGCGGCCCGGACCGGTGACCGGCGGGCGCTGGGGCGTCTGCTGACCCTGGCCGAGCGGGGCGGACGGGGCGCCGACGAGGTCGACGCGGCCGTGTCACCGGCGGTGCGGGGGGCGACGGTGGTGGGGATCACCGGCGCTCCCGGGGCCGGCAAGTCGTCGCTCACGGGCCGCCTCGCCGCGCGCCTCGCCGAGGCCGGTGAGCGGGTCGGCGTCATCGCCGTCGACCCCAGCTCCCCCTTCAGCGGCGGTGCCGTGCTCGGCGACCGGGTCCGTATGGACGAGGTGACGGGGGAGCGGCGCGACGCCGTGTTCATCCGCTCGATGGCGACCCGTGGTCACGAGGGCGGGCTCGCTCTGGCGGTGCCTTTGGCCGTCCGGGTCTTCGACGCCGTCGGGTTCGACCGGATCCTCGTGGAGACGGTGGGGGTGGGCCAGGTCGAGGTCGAGGTGGCGGGCGCGGCCGACACCACGGTGGTCGTCGTCACCCCCGGGTGGGGCGACGCCGTCCAGGCCGCCAAGGCCGGGCTCCTCGAGGTGGGCGACGTGTTCGTCGTGAACAAGGCCGACCGCCCCGGCGTCGGTGACGCCGTGCGCGACCTCGAGCGCATGCTCGACCTGTCCCCGGGCGCCCACGAGCCTCAGGTGTGGCGCCCGCCGGTGGTGACGACGGTCGCCACCACCGGTGAGGGCATCGAGCGCTTGGTCGAGGTGCTCGACGAGCACCGGCGCCACCTGGTGGAGTCGGGCGAGGGCGACCGACGCCGCTCGGGCCGTCGCCGACGCGAGATCAGAGAGCGGGCGCTGGCCGCCATCGCCCGGCGCCTCGACGCCGAGCTGGCCCGGGACGGGGCTGAGGGCTCCGCTGGTGCCGGCGCGGTGTCGGTGGGGGGGGCGGCGGCGGTCCTCGTGGACCGCCTCACCGGGGGTGCGTCCCCGACCAGCGACGAGGGGTCGGCCGGTTCCGGTGCCGGGACCGCCGACTCCCGTCATGGGTGACCGGTCACCCGTCGAGCGACACTCCCTTGGCCGGGGGAAGCAGGCCGGCGAGGAGGTCGTCCCACTCGGCGATGCCGCACCCGTTGGCCCGGTCGATGACCGTGTCGACCGGCTCGCCCTCGAGGGTGCCGGTGATGGTGGCGGTGTCGGGACCACCGTAGATCTCGGTGCAGGCCCGGTCGGCGGGCGGGCCCTCGACGAGGCGTTGCTGCACCTCGGCGCGTGCGAGCACGGTGCAGGCCACCCTCTCGTCGATGTCGACCACGCCCTCGACGGGGGTGACGGTCGCCGTGTCGCCGAGGCAGGTGACCCGGTAGGCGATCGTGGGGTGGTCCGGGTGCTCGACGGTGACGGTCAGGTCGGCGACGGGGTAGGGGCCGGCGCCGAGGGGCTCGCCCCCGCCGTCGCTCGTGGTCGGCGTGTCGGTGCCGCCGGCGGAGGTCACGGTCGTGTCGTCACCGCAGGCGGCGGCGACGAGGGCCACAGCGGCGAGGAGGCCGACGGTGGCAGGGAGCAGGCGGGATCTGGTCATGGTGGGTCTCCCTCGACAGGCGGTGCCGTGTCGGTCTGGTCGCGCCGGTCGGGGCGCGGCGTTTCGGTGTCTCGTCACGACTGAGACGTCGCGGCGGGCCGATCGGTTCCCGCCCCGTCGTCGCTGCGTCCCTCGGACGTCGGGTCGGCGGGCGGGCCGGAAGGAGGTGTGGTGGCGCCGGACGACCCCTGTCCGTCGGGGCTGGTGCGCAGGAGGTGACGGTGCTCCCGGGAACGCCGACGGGCCGGATGGCGGGCGATGGGACCGGGTCGGTTGGCGAGGCGGTCGGCGATGGCCCGCCACACCACGGGATTGCGGATCAGGCCCAGGTGGCTGCCCCGCACGAGCACCCGGTCGACGTGGGGGCCGTCGTCGGTGCAGACCTCGGGGGGCGCCACCCCATCGTCGAGGCTGGCGATGCTCGTCGTCGGGACCGGCGGGGGGATGGCGACGAGGGAGAGGATCTCGTCGTCGAGGTCGTCACGGGACGCTCCGCTCAGGCGACTCAGCAGGGGCCAGGCGGGGGTGTCCCGGGGGTCGATGCGGAAGGGGCTGCCCAAGGTGATGACCCGCCGCACGGCGTCGGGGCACTGGTGGGCCACCCAGCGGGCGTGGGTGCCGCCGAGGCTCCACCCCACCAGCGACACTCGCCGGCCCGACTCGGCCGCGGTGGCCTCGACGAGTTCGGGCAGGGTGTCGAGCAGGTCGAGCCGGCCCAGGTTGCGTCCCTGCTGCCAGCCCCGGGCGTCCCAGCCCCGCTCCTCGAGCCAGTGGCGCAGGGGGTGGGTTGCCCGGTCGCTGGTGAGGAGACCGGGCAGGACGATGACGACGTGCCCGTCGCCGGTGGGGGCCTCGTCGAGCAGCCAGCGGTCGCGCCGGTGGTCGCGCCACTCGGTGAGGATGCGGGCCTCCCGCAGGAGGCGTAGGGGGGTGAGCGAGTCGGTGTCGGGGACCGTGCCCGCGGCGCCGGTCACCAGCCCCGAGCCACCCACTCGTCGAGATGGGGGGCCTCGGCCCCGACGGTGGTGTCGTCGCCGTGACCGGGCAGGACGAGGGTGTCGGGATCGAAGCGTCGGAAGATGCGGTCCTCGATGGAGCGGATGATGGTGTCGAAGTCGCCGCCTTCGTACTGGGTGGCGCCGGGGCCCCCGGGGAACAGGGTGTCGCCGCTGAACAGGAGGGGCTTGCCCTCGACGGCGAAGCACATCGATCCCGGGGTGTGGCCCGGCGTGTGCAGGGTGCGGAGGCGCAGGCGGCCGACGGGGATGACGCTGTCGTCGGTGAGGACGTAGTCGTAGGAGGGGAGCATGGCCGCGTCCTCGGCGGTGACGCCGACCTCGTAGCCGGCGTCCCGGATCGCCGGGACGGCCTGGATGTGGTCCCAGTGCCCGTGGGTCTCGAGAACGGTGCGGACGCCGAGGCGGCGGCACAGCTCGAGGAGCTTGTCGTGCTCGTTGGCGGCGTCGAGCAGGACGGCGTCGCCGGTGTGGCGGCAACGGATGACGAAGACGTTGTTGTCGAGGGGGCCGACCACGAGCTTGTGGACCTCGAGATCGGTGTCGGACCAGTGCAGGGTCATGTCCTGAGCCTAGGCGGTCGCCGGCCGGGGCTCGTCCCGGGCGTGGCGCCGGTCACCGGTGACCGGCGCCCGTCACGCGATCGTCATCCCGCCCGCGTCGTGTTACAGTGACGTTACGGGCGGTCCGAGGGCGGGCCAACTCGATGCCAACCGGGCCCCGGCGCCGCCGCTTCCGGGGCCCACCGACCAAGTGAGTCCCATGCGCTCTCGGATCCTCATCGTCACCGCCGCCGCCCTCGTGGCGGGCACGACCGCCTACGCCGTCGCCGGCGCCTCGTCGGGTGCGGACCTGGAGGCGGTCCTCGCCGCCGCCGACGAAGCCCCCGCCGCCGAGCCGGCGATCGTGGACGCCGACGGGGTGCTGACCAGCGGCACCACCGACGCCGGGGCCACCACGACCGCCCCGTCGACGACGGCTCCCCCCACCACGGCGCCGCCGACCACGACGGCGCCGACCACGACGGCGCCGACCACGACGGCGCCGACCACGACGGCCCCCGTGGTGACGACCGCGCCCCCGATGACGGCCCCGCCCACGACCGCCC
>RFFY01000339.1 GCA_003697065.1 Actinomyces sp.
CCGAGCGCGCCCGGGCCGAGGCCGACCGCCGGCGGCCTCCCTCCGGCGAGGAGGACTCCTGGATCGAGGACCCCGAGACCGGGGAACGGATCACCCGACGCGACCTGCGCCTGCGCCGCGAGGCGGCCGCCCGGGCCTGGGACGACTACGAGTCCGACCCGTCACCCGAGTCCGCCGCCCGGACCCAGGACCGCTGGTCGCACCTCGACGATCCCGGCGCCCGCCGGACCCGCCGACAGGCCGACGACGCCGATCAGCAAGGACGCCAGAAGCGCCTCGACGAAGCGTCGGAGGCGGCCCGTCGGGCCCACCAGCGGCGTGACGAGGCCGAAGAGCAGGCCGCCGAGGCCCGGGATCGGGCCGCCGAGGCCACCGAACGGGCCGCCGAGGCCGCCCGAGCCGCCGAAGCCGCCGAGGCCCGGGCCGCCGAGTTGAAGAACGCCCTCGAGGAGTGCCTCGGTCTGAGGTGGGGCCGCGACGGGCGGGTGACGGCGTGGGGCCCCGCCGGTGTCGGTCACGTCCCGCCGGGGCCGTCGGGGGCCGGGGGCTGCTACCCCGAGGGCAACGTCGAGCTCCGGGTCGTCGACGAGCTGAAGGACACCGTCAAGGTCAACTACTGGGTCCGGATGCGACCCGAGACCAGCGCTGCCGAGGACGCCCGCACACTCGCCGGCGAGATGCGCTGGTGGCGTGACGTCTTCGCCTCCGGCTCGGCGGCCGTCAACGTGGCCGGCGCCATCAAGGGCCTCACCACCCGTACCGTTCGCGACGCCGTCGACACCGCGGTGTCCGGTGCCTCGGTCGCGGCGGGCGAACGTCTTCACCTGGACATCCCCACCACCTTGCCCCAGGTCCCCCTGGTGCTGCTCGAGGGAGCGGCATCGATGTCCGCCACCATCTTCGACGCCTGGGGCCGCTGGATCGAGCGCCACCACGTCACCTGGATCACCGACGGCGGCTACGAGGTCCGTGACGTGCACCTCCGCTGGATCGAGGTCTGGCGCTGCCAGGGGGGCGAGATGAGCTGTGTCGAGCGCTACCTCGACGTCGATCTGGGCCCCGTACGCCGCACCGGGTCGACGTGGCGGCGCGAATGGCTCCCCTTCGAGAAGGGCGCGGGCCGGTCCTTCGTCGACGCCCGCGGCGATCAGATGGCGACGGCGGTCCGACGCGACACCCGCCGTGTGGCCGAGTTCATGGGCCGCCACACCAGCGGTCCCTGCTGACGCGCACCCC
>RFFY01000340.1 GCA_003697065.1 Actinomyces sp.
CCCGAGTCGAACATGGCGACGGGCCGGTCGGCGGGTGAGGTACTCAGCGCTCTTCTTTGAAGATGACGTGCTTGCGGATGACCGGGTCGTACTTCTTGAGCTCGATCCGCTCGCGGGTGTTGGTCTTGTTCTTGGTGGTCACGTAGGTGTAACCGGTGCCGGCGGTGGAGCGCAGCTTGATGATCGGTCGCTTGTCACTGGCCATCGGGGTTCCTCGTCAGCTCGTCAGATCTTGTGACCCTTGCGGCGCATCTCGGCGAGCACGCTCTCGATGCCGCGCTTGTCGATCGTCTTGATGCCCTTGGCGCTCACGGTGAGGGTCACCCAGCGCTTCTCGGAGGGCACCCAGAAGCGCTTGCGCTGGACGTTGGGGTCCCAGCGGCGGTTGGTGCGGCGGTGCGAGTGGGAGAGCTTCTTGCCGAAGGCCGGCTTCTTCCCGGTGACCTGGCAGATGCGCGACATGGGTGGCTCCTGGAGGGTGATGGCGACCGGCGCCAACGCGGACCGGCCTCACAGGCTAGCAACCCGGCGGCGGATCGACGCCGGGTGATCAGAAGAAGATCAGGTCACCGGCGCGTTCGACCACGGCGTCGACGGGGTCGGTGAACACCCCGGTCGACAGGTACTTCCACCCCCCGTCGGCGACGACGAAGACGATGGTGCCGGTCTCGATCCGCTCGGCCACCTTGACGGCTCCGGCCGCCGCCGCGCCCGCCGACACGCCGGCGAAGAGGCCCCGCTCGGTGAGGCGCCGGGCCCATACGATCGACTCGGCGGGCCGGACGATCCGGCGCCCGTCGAGCAGCTCGGGTCCACCCCACTTGTCGTAGATCGGGGGGATGAAGCCGTCGTCGAGGTTGCGGAGCCCGTCGACGGTCTCGCCCGCGGGCGGTTCGACGGCCAGGACCTGCACGGCCGGGTTGCGTTCCTTCAGGTAGGTGCCCACCCCCATCAGGGTGCCGCTGGTGCCCAGACCGGCGACGAAGTGGGTGATGTCGGGGGCGTCGCGCCAGATCTCGGGCCCGGTGGTGTCGTAGTGCACGCGGGGGTTGGCCTCGTTGGCGTACTGGTACAAGAAGACCCACTCGGGGTGCTCCATGGCCAGGGCGCGGGCCCGGCGGACGGCGCCGTTGGAGCCCTCCGAGCCGGGGGTCGTGACGATGTCGGCACCGAACACCTCGAGCATGGCCCGCCGCTCGGCCGAGACGTTCTCGGGCATGACGATGGTGATGGGGTAGCCCCGCATGCGGGCGATCATGGCCAAGGCGATGCCGGTGTTGCCCGACGAGGGCTCGACGATGCGGCGGCCCGGCCGCAGGGTCCCGTCGGCCTCGGCCTCGGCGACCATGGCTCGGGCCACCCGGTCCTTCACCGAGCCGGCGGGGTTGAGGCTCTCCATCTTGGCGAGCAGACGCACGCCCGGGTTGGGACTGAGCTCGCTCACGTCGACGAGGGGCGTGTCACCGACGAGATCGAGTGCGGAGTGGACGAGTGCCACGGCGTGCCCCCTGCGGGAAGTGACGTGCGGTCGGTCGGGCGCTCCGCTTCCCGGGAGGGCCCGTCCGGTAAACCCAGTATTCCGATTTGTCTTGTCGACTTTATCGGGTACCGGAGCTACCAGCACGTCGGGGGCGTGAGCGGGGCCCGGGGTCGGCCACGACGCTCGTCGTGTAGCGCCACACCCGGGTGTCGGGCGGCCACCAGCCGGGCCGGAGCCCCGCCTTGAGCCAGAGCCCCCGGAGGAACTCCTCGACCGTCGGCAGCTGCTCCCACACCGACGGCAGGAAGGTCCCGCGTCGCCCGGCTGCCGCCACCACGAGACCGTCGACGCCCGGTCGGACCACCCGCGCCAGCTCGGCGAACGATCCCACCGGGAGCGGCTCCAGGGGCGACAACACCGACACCTCGATGGTCATGCGGGCGAACTCGTCGGGTGTCAGGGGCGGCATCCGGGGATCGGCGAAGGCCGCCTGGACGGCGTTGTGGGCGACGTCGTCGACCAGGGGACGCACGGGCTCGAGCGACCCGATGCAGCCCAGCAGACGGTCGCCGTCGGTCAGGGTGACGAAGGCGGCCCCGGGCTGGCGGACCTCGGCGGGCAGGTCGGGGGGCAGACGAAGGGGGCGCTGCTCGAAGCGGGCCCGGATGGCCTCGGCGGCCACCTCCGGCAGGCGCGCCAGCGTGGCCGGCGACAGACCCCCGCTCGGCGGCGGCGACGGCGGGGCGCCGCGACGACCGGTCACCGCTCCCCTCCCCCGGCGCCCGCCCCGACCAGGG
>RFFY01000341.1 GCA_003697065.1 Actinomyces sp.
ACCCCGGCCCGGTCACCCATCACGAGGGGCATGTCGGCCAGGCGCCAGGTGTCGACCCGGCCGGCGTCGACATGGGCGGCGTAGCTCGCCTCGACCTCGTGACGGTCGGCGTAGTCGGCGGGTCCCTCGATCACGCTGAACCTCCCGGGTGCGATGTCGGGCGGACGTGGCGCCGCCGGGCGTAGTGGGTGTCGGGGGAGAGGAGGAACTCGTAGCGCTGTCGCCGTATGCGGCGCCGCCACCAGCGTTCGAGGCGTTCGAGGCGGTGCATGGTCACCCACAGCTTGGCCTCGGACTCGTAGCGGCGGGCCACCTCGTCGGGATCGAGGGGCTCGTCGAGGTGGGGGTTGGCGGCGGCGATCACCAGCGGCACCCAGGCGTCGAGCCCGTCCTTGTAGAGGTTCATGGCGCAATCGAGCAGGGCCCAGCGGGGCCGACGCCAGCGGGCCACGATCCCGGCGGTGGCGCGCCGCTGGGCGCGTCGGACGGGGGCGGGGAGAGCGGCGAGGAAGACCCCGACGTCGAGCTCGGGGCGGCCCTCGGCGTCGTAGAGGAAGGGGGTGTTGACGTCGAGGTTCGAGACCCGCCCGTCGGACCACACCCAGTTGGTCATCTGGGCGTCGATACCGCAGCGGCCGTCGGTGCACGCGAGGACGGCGTCGACCACGGCGTCGACCAGGGGGTGGCCGTGAGCGGGGTCGGCCGCCGCCAGGACCGCCGGCGCCAGGGTGGCGGGGTCGAGGGCCGGCTGGACCAGGTAGGCCAGGAGGGCACCGTCGTCGCGCTCGAGGGTGGCGATCTCGGTGTCGACGACCCCGACGCCGGCGGCGGTGAGGTGGTCGATGTAGCGCCGGATCAGCTCGATGTGGCGTCGGCGGGCGGCCCGGTCGGGGAAGGGTGGGAGACGCTTGAGGGCCCAGCGGGGTGCGCCGGTGGGCCAGCCGATGGCCACGGACACCTCGCCGTAGCCGAGGATCGTCAGGCCCCTGTGGTCGTTGGTGTCGAGGGCGTGGACCACGGCGCCTTCGACGCACTCGAGTTCACCGTCGGGTAGGGCTTCCACGCCCCCGGTTCTAGCCGCCCCGTCCGCCTCGTGCGGCGTCTACGCTTCGCCGCGTGTGTGACACCTTCGCCGTCGTCGACGCCGACGGTGCCCTCTTCGCCAAGAACAGCGACCGCACGCCCAGCGAGGTCCAACTCGTCGAGTGGCACCCGGCCCGACCCGCCGGAGCCCGCCTGCGCACCCAGTATCTGACCCTCGACGACGCCCCGGCGCACGCCCTGGTGCTGTCGCGTCCCGCCTGGTTGTGGGGTGGCGAGCACGGCGTCAACGAACACGGCCTGGCCGTCGGCAACGAGCGGCTCTGGGTCCGCCGCCCCCTCGACGGACCGCCCGCCCTCATCGGCATGGACCTGGTGCGCCTCACCCTCGAACGGGCCCGCACCGCCGACGAGGGGCTCGAGGTCCTCACCTCCCTTGTGAGCCGGTACGGGCAGGGCGGATCGTGCGAGGAACACCACGACGATCCCTACGACTCCTCCTTCCTCGTGGTCGACGCCGGTGGGGGATGGATCGTCGAGACCTCGGGAAAGGAATGGGTGGCCGCCCCGGTGGGGGACGGCGCCGCCATCTCCAACCGCTACACCGTCGGCGACACCTGGACACGCTCGGCGCCGGGTGTCCCGGCGGGCTTCGACGTCGAGGCCTGGCACGACCCCGCCGTCGACACCCGGCTCGCCGACCACCGCCTGATGGCCACCCGCTCGTGTGTCGCCGAGCGCCCGGGCCCGGCGGCCGCCGTCGCCGCTCTGCGCGACCACGGCGGCCCGCGCTGGGGCGAGCCCGGGGCGCGCCGGGTCGACCCGGTCCCGCCCCCCGCCGAGCTCGGTGACGATCTGTCGGGCATCACCGTGTGCATGCACCTGGCGGGATTCCAGGCCACGACGGCGTCGCTGGTGGCCCGCCTTCCCGTCGACGGTGGTCCGCCCCGGGTGTGGATCTGTCCGGGCCAGCCCTGCGTGGGCGTGTACCTGCCGGGCCTCGTCGCGGCCGGCGCCGCCCCCCTCGTCGACGCCGCCCTGTGGAAGCGCTTCGCCGCTCTGCGCGACCGCCTCGACGGTGACCATGGCGAGCTGGCCCCGGTGCGGGCCGTGCTCGATCCGCTCGAGGACGAGCTGTGGGCCGAAGCGGCGGCCCTGCCGGTCGACGACCTCGGCGCGTGGGCCGCTTTCGTCGGTCGGGCGCGGCGTCGTCTCGATGAGAGGCTCGACACCCTGGGTGTGCCATCATGCGCCCCGCCGGGCACCACGGCCACGTGACGTGACCGGCGGGACCGGGTGCCACGCGACACGAGTGAGACCGACACCGTCCGTCACGGCCCGCTCCCGCCGCGGACCGTGACGGACCAGGGACCCACCGCGATCAGCGATAGTTTGGACACTGTATCCACAATGCCGACACCGCGCCCAGCCCGGGCCCGACGCCGTCTCGACGAGGTGCGGGCCGCCATGATCGACCGCGGCCTCGAGATCCTCGCCACCGAGGGCCTCGAGGTCGGCGTCCCGCATCTGTCGATCGAACGGGTCGTCCGCGACCTCGACCTGCCCCGCTCGTCGGCCTACCGACCCTGGGTCGACGACGACCTCCCTCCCCAGGAGTGCTTCCGTCGTCAGGTCCTCCTCGCCGCCATCCGGGGTGACACCTCGGCACGTGAGAAGGAGATGATCGCCGAGGAGCTCGCCACCTGGCTGCCGCCCCGTGACGAGCCGGTGCCCGCCGACCCGGCGACCGTGCGGGCGGCGGCCGTCGCCGCCTACGAGGCCCTGCGCTCCAGCCCGGGGTGGCGCCACCACCTGGTCGTGTTGACGATCGCCGGTCGCACGGCACGCACCGACCCGGAACTGCTCGACGCCGCCCGGGAGGACGAGCGGCGCATGCTCGCCCGTTACAGCGAGCTCTACCTCGCCTACGCCCGACGCCACGGCCTGCGCCTGCGGCCCGGTATCGGCATCGAGCACTTCACCACCCTGCTGGGCGCCCTCTTCGTCGGCCTGGAACTACGTGACGGGCTCAACGAGCATCTCGAGATCGACCTGCCGGGCCCCGACGGTGAGCCCGAACGGGTTCCCCTCTTCGTCGTGGGCCTCGAGGCGCTCATGTCCCGCTGCTTCGAGCACGACCCCACCGTCTGAGGGGTCGCCCCGGCGCGCGGGCGCTCCGTCGCCGCGACGGCGCCCCGGCCCGCGGCGTCCCAGACGGATCAGGTCCGGGTGCGGACCCGGCCCCAGTGGGCCATCACCCCGGGACGGGCGAAGCGGGCGGGCCGGTCCTCGGGCCCCAGGGCGTCGGTGGCCAGCCAGAGGCGCTTGAGGTGGCGGACCCGGCCTGTGGCCGGATCGTCGCGGTAGGACCGCCGACCGTGCAGGACGTGGTAGTTGTCGACGATCTGGATGTCGCCGGGCTCCAGGCGCATCTCGACCCGCCGGTCGGGGTCGGCCAACACGGCATCGTAGGCGTCCATGGCGGCCCGCTGACGCTCGGTGAGGCGGGGGGCGTCGGGATGGCGCTGGGAGGCCTCGATGTAGGGGCGGATGTAGCGGACGAAGAGACGCCCGCGGTGGGCCGTGAACACCGGGACCCGGTACCACCCCGGTGAGTCGGGGGGTTGTTCGCCGCGGAAGTCGTAGGGGAGGTGAGCGTAGAGCTCGGCGGCCAGCTCGGGCTCGGCGCGCACCAAGGCGTTGTGGGCGCCCACGGCGTCGACGACGAGGGACTCGCCCCCGCTCACGCCGGGATCGAGACACAACAGGGCGACGAGGTCGGAGCCGTCGGTGTGGAACCCCAGGGCGGCCCCGCCGATCTCGTTGCCGCGAGCCTCGGGGTCGTCGGGCGAGCGGCCCTGGTCGCGCACGTCGCCGAGCACGTGACCGCGGGCGTTCTGAGGCCAGGGCTCGCCGAGATGGCGGCCGAGCCCCCAGTACACCCAGCACGAGTCCTCGACCCCCCAGCGTTGGACCGGCAGGCCCGCCAGCCGTACGAAGCCCCGCCCCTCGACGAGCTGGTGGGCCAGGCCCGCCAGCACCGGCGACAGGGTGGGGAGGGGGAAGTCGTCGCGGGTGACGTCGAGGAGGTCGTCGTGGCGGGCGCGAGCGACGGCCAGGGCCGTCTCGAGCTCGGCGATCTCGGCGTCGCTGAAGCGTCGGGTCCAGGTGGTCGGATCGGCGACGTCGGCCGCCGTCCATTCGCAGTGGGTCTCGAGGACCGTGGGTTCCATCACGCTGCTCCAGCGTCGGTGCCCGGCGCAGCACCACCGGTGGGGGCGGGGCGAGGACCGCGGACGAGGCGGCCCGGGTACTCGCCGGTGGCCTCGCCCCCGGCCCGGATCTCGACCCCGGCGACGAAGGTGTGGAGATAGCCCTCGGCGTCCTGGAGGAGGCGGCGACCCCCTGCCGGCAGGTCGTGGACGACATAGGGGCGGCGGGCGGTAAGGTGATCGAAGTCGATGACGACGACGTCGCCCCGGTAGCCGGGGGCCAGCACCCCCCGGTCCTCCAGGCCCACGGCCCGGGCCGTGTCGTGGCACTGCATGCGGACAAGGTCCTCGAGGGGGAGACGGCCCCGCTCCCGGTCCCGGCCCCACAAGGTCAGCAGGGTCGTGGGAAACGAGCCGTCGCAGATCGTGCCCACGTGGGCACCGCCGTCGGCCAGGCCCGGCACCGTGCGGGGATGGGCGAGCATCTCGCCGACGGCGTCGAGGGAGCCGTCGACCCAGTTGAGGAAGGGCAGATACAGCAGGCCCCGTCCTCCGTCGGCGCACAGGATGTCGAGGGCGAGCTCGGCGGGGCCCACGCCCCGTCGCGCGGCCCGGGCCTCGAGGCTGGAGGCCGGATCGGGTTCGTAGTCGGGCGGATCGTCGAGCTCGAAGAGGAGATCGAAACGCCCGATGAGGCGCCCGCCGAGAAGCCCCTCGGCCCGGGCCTCGCCCATCTCGGCCAGCAGGGCCTCACGGGTCTCGGGCCGGTGGAGACGGGCCACCTTCTCGGCCAGGGGACGGTCGGCGAGGTCGCGCCACACCCGGGTGGTCATGAAGGGGTTGAGGGTGCAGTCGAGACCGAGGATGATCCCCACCGGCCGGGGCGCCACCTGGGCGCGCATCTCGAGTCCGTCGGCGGCGGCCTCCTCGATGTGTTCGAGGATGCGGCGCCAGTGACCCGATGCCGCCGGCGACGCTGCCAGCGAGACCGACAGGGGCCGACCCGAGCGCTCCACCATGGTCCGGAGCATGGCGAACTCGGCGTCGAGGTCGACGAAGTCGGAGACCACCTGCAGAACGCCGCGGCCCGTCGTCCCGACCGCCTCGGCGATCCCCACGAGTTCGTCCGCCTCGGCGGTGAGGGTGGGAGTGAACTCGCCCCGACTCGTGCGGTGGTTGCGGGTGCGGGAGGTGGTGAACCCCAGGGCGCCGGCCTCGACGGCTTCCGCCGCCAGGCGACCCATCTCGGCGATGTCGTCGGGGGTCGCCGCCTCGCGGGCCGCCCCCCGCTCACCCATCACGTGGAGGCGCAGTGCCCCGTGGGGGACCTGGGCGGCGAGGTCGATGTCGTGGGGTCGGGCCTCGAGGGCGTTGAGGTAGGCGGCGAAGTCCGACCACTCCCAGCTCAGCCCCTCGTGCAGAGCCGCCCCCGGGATGTCCTCGACCCCCTCCATCAGTTCGATCAGGCGCTCGTGGTCGTGCTCGTGGACGGGAGCGAAGCCCACGCCGCAGTTTCCCATCACGACGGTGGTGACCCCGTGCGAGGACGAGGGAGCGAGTTCGCTGTCCCAGGTGGCCTGGCCGTCGTAGTGGGAGTGGATGTCGACGAACCCGGGGATGACGAGTGCACCGTCGGCATCGACCTCGCGCCGGCCCCGCCCCGACACCCGACCGACCTCGGTGACGAGTCCACCGTCGACGGCGACGTCGGCGGTGCGGGCCGGGGCGCCGGTGCCGTCGACGACACGGCCGGCCCGGATGACGAGTTCGTGTTCGGCCATGGACGCCCCCTGTGATCGCGGGTGGCCGGCGGATCGCCTGACCGGGTGACCCACCCTCGGACCATTGTGCCCGCCACCCGGCGGTGGGGCGAATGCACCCCGGGTCGCCCGCTAGTGTCGCACCGGTGACCTCCCGCCCGAGTGAAGCCCGCCTCGCGCCCCTCACCGACGCCGAGATCGCCGCCGATCCCGAAGCGACCCGGGCGCTGCGCCCCTTTCTGGACCGGGACGAGCCCGTCCTGGCCATCTTCCGCACCCTGGCCCGCCACCCCGACCTGTTGCGTCGCTGGCTGGTCTTCGCCAACCACATCCTGGGCAAGTCCACCCTCGATCCCCGTGACCGGGAGCTGGCCATCCTGCGCATCGGGTGGCTCTGCCGGGCGCCCTACGAGTGGGGTCAGCACGTCCTCATCGGTCGAGGTGTCGGCGTCGACGACGCCGATCTCGACCGGATCCGGCAGGGTCCGGACGCCGAGGGTTGGACGCCCCGGGAACGCACCCTGCTGCGGGCGGTCGACGAACTCCACGCCGATGCCTGCATCGGCGATGCCACCTGGGCGGATCTGAGCGCCGACCTCGACGAGCGCCAGTGCCTCGATCTGATCTTCACCGTCGGTCAGTACCAGCTGGTGTCGATGGCGCTGAACACGTGCGGTGTGCAGCCCGACGAGCACCTCCGGCCCTTCCCGCTCCTCGATCCCCGAGACCCGTGACCGGACGCCTCGCGGGTCGGGTCGTCGCCATGGTCGGGGCTGGTCGGACGCCGGGCGACGCGGGCGTGCCCGACCGGTCCGGCCCTAGCCCCCGACGGTGAGGGACGCGCTGGCGGGCCAGTGGGTGAGATCACCGGTGTAGCGCACCGTCACGCTGGCCGGGGTGGACGTGAGCATCCCGGACGGGATCACGGCGCGACCGTCGGCATCGGTGATGACGTCGCCGACGTCGGCCGAGGTGAGATGGGCGAAGACGTTGGCGCGGGCGTGGCCGAGGAACTCGACCGAGATCACCACGGTGTCGGCCGCTGCCTCGCTGATCTCGTAGGTGGCCGTCAACTCGAACGGGCTGCCCGCGGTCACCGGGAAGGCGGTCCCGTCGAGGAAGATGTTCTGCTCCGGCGTCGCCTCCAGTTCGAGGCCGGACCCGAAGGTGCCGGTGACCGCGGTCACCTGGCCGGGGGGATCCCCGTGGCCCGGCCATCCGTCGCGACCCCGGGCGAAGTCGCCGTTGGGGATCAGGTTCGGTCCCCCGTTCTCGGAGTAGCTGAGGTCGACCAGGGTCGCGTCGACCTCGCCGACCCGCGCGTCTTCGGCGTTGGCTCGCACCAACGCCACCGCCTCCGTCGCTCCGTCCGGCACCGTGCCCTCGACGGTCTGGGTCGACACGCCCCGGCCGATCGGCGTCATTCCCACCGACAGGGTGGCACCTGCGACCGGATCTCCGTCGTGTCCGCTCAGGCTCGCCACCAGCCCCTCGTCACCCTGCTCGAGCGTCAGGCCCACCCGGTCCCCGAAGTAGCGGACCAGCCCGGAGGTGAGCGCGGTCGGGTCCGTCTCGGGTAGGTCGTGATCGGGCCAGGCGAACCAGGACTGGATGGACACGTGTTGTGGTCTCACGCCGTGGACCTGCTCCAACTCGGCGGCGTTCTCGGCCATGGCCTGCATCCAGGTGGCGCCGTCGGGCTGCTCACCCGCGGTGTAGAGGATCCCGAACGGCACGTCGCGGGCGTCGGCCACCGAAGCGATCCCGGCGGCCACGTCGGCCCAGTCGGGACGGGTCCAGTCGGGGTCGACGTGCAGGAAAGCGAACGGCTCCCCGGCCCGCTCCCGGTAGGTGTCGAGCCAGATCGCCATGTCGTCGGGGGTGGTCCGCGGCGACTGCCAGATGGGCTCGATCGAACCGACGGGAATGTGACGTCCGAAGATCTCCCGGATCCCCTCGACGTGGTTGCGCACCTCGTCGACCACCCGCTCCACCGTGTACCGACACGCGGTCGGGGTGTCGAGCAGATGGCCGAAGTGGTACGGCTCCTCGACGGCGATGATGTCGATCCGGCCACCGAGATCGGCGATCCGTTGCGCCATCTCGCGGTCGTAGATCCCTTCGAAGGACTCGTTCTGTGCGCACTCGGCCGGGTCGGGCGGCTCCAAGGGCTCGGTCTCGAACATGAGGGCGATGCCGTGCTCCCGCAGGAAGGCGAACAGGGTGATGAGCTGAGCGTCGCTGAGGTAGCGGCGGACCTGGAAGGCGTGGAGGCGGTACACGTCGACATGGGACAGGGCCGTCTGCCAGGTGGCGCCCGGTTTCCACAGCTCGTCCCAGTCGCGCTGACCGGCGGGGAGGTTCCCGTCCTCGCCCACCGGTCGGGGCGGGAAGGCGTTGAAGATGACGAGCGGATCCTTCGCCAGTAGCGCCTCGGCGTCGATCGGTGGCCGGGTCGTGGTGGTCGAGGTCGCGGTCGTGGTGGTGGCATCGGTGGCCGGAGCGCTCGAGGACCCGGCCGGGGCTGAGCTGCCGTCCGGCGCCGCAACGTCCCCGCCACCGCCGCCGCAAGCGGCCGCCACCAGGGCAAGAACGAGGAATGGAACCGCCACCGTCGTCCATCCGCCCGGTCGTCGCATCACCGGCGACCTTACGCCTCCGTGGGGCTCGATGCGGCGAGAGTGGTCCCGCACCGACGACCCCGCGAGGCCCGAGCCCTGACCCGCGCCGGCTCGGCGGGCCTCGACCTCAGCGCCGGATGCGACCGCGCAGCGCCGCCACCCACTCCTCGGCGGCCCGGACGCCCTCGCGGTTGCGGCGCACCTCGTGGGGCTCCCCGTAGGCCGACGGGTACGAGCCGAGGAACTTCACCTGGGCCTGCTTCATGTGGAGGTTGCGCAGGGCGTCGGCCACCACCTCGTCGGCGATGTGCCCCTCGCAGTCGATGAGGAAGCAGTAGTCGCCCAGACCGGTACGGGTGGGACGGCTCTCGAGCTTGGTGAGGTTGATCGAGCGGGCGGCGAACTCCTGGAGGATCCCGACCAGCGAGCCCGGCACGTCCTCGCGCTGGTACACGAGGATCGAGGTCTTGTCGTGACCCGTCGGGGCCGGCACCCCGTCGCGGCCGACGAGCACGAAGCGGGTCTGGTTCTCGGGGTGGTCCTCGATGTCGGCGGCGAGGACCTCGAGCTCGTAGACCTCCGCCGCCCGGCGGGGGGCGATGGCGGCAACCGTGTGGTCGTCGGCGGCGGCGACCTCGCGGGCGGCGTCGGCGGTGGAGTTGGTGGCCACGACCCGGGCCCGGGGGAGACGATCGGCCAGGTAGCGGCGGCACTGGGCGGTGGCCACCGGGTGGGACCGCACCTCGCCGATGTCTGCGAGGGTGACCCCGGGCAGGGCGAGGAGATTGAGGTTGACGCTGATGACCACCTCGCGCTGGATGAGCAGGGAGGCGTCGAAGGCCAGGGTGTCGATGGTGGCGTTCACCGACCCCTCGATCATGTTCTCGATGGCGGTGAAGCCCAGGTCGACGTCGCCGGCCTCCGTCGCCCGCAGCACCTCGACGATCGAGGGGAAGCGCACGTGCTCGAGAGCGGCCAGGTCGGGTTGGGTGTACAGGGCCTGTTCGGTGAAGGTCCCGACGGGCCCGAGATAGCCGACCGTGCGGGCCGGAGGTGCGGTGGCGTCCACGAAGGGTGAAGGATAGTGAGATGCACGAGCCCGACCTCCGTCGCCTCCTCGACGACGTGGCGGCGGGTCGCGTCGACCCCGACACGGCCGTTTCGCGTCTGCGGCGCCTGCCCTTCGCCGACCTGGGGGTGGCCCGGGTCGACCACCACCGGGCCCTGCGCCAGGCGGTTCCCGAGGCGGTGTACGGGCCCGGAAAGTCCCCCGACGCCTGTGTCGCCATCGTGGGCGAACTCCTCGCCGCCGGCACCTCCCCGGTCCTGTTGACCCGGGCCGACGCCGACCAGGTGGCCGCGGTACTGGCCGCCCACCCCGCCGGCGTCGTCCACGGTGACCTGGTGGTGTGGAACCCCGCCGAGCCCCGTGACGCGACGGTGGCGGTGGTCGCCGCCGGGTCCGCCGACCTTCCCGTGGCCGACGAATGTGCGGCGGTCCTCGCTGCGGCCGGCGTGACCGCCGACCGCCTCACCGACGTGGGCGTCGCCGGTCTGCACCGCCTTCTCGCCGACCTCGATCGCCTGACCGCAGCCGACGCGGTCGTGGTGGTGGCGGGAATGGAGGGGGCGCTCGCCAGCGTCGTGGGTGGGCTCACCGCCGCCCCCGTCGTCGCCGTGCCGACCTCGGTCGGCTACGGCTCGGGACTGGAGGGGGTCACCGCCCTGCTCGCCATGACGGCGAGCTGCGCCGCCGGCATCACCGTCGTGGGTATCGACAACGGCTACGGGGCTGCTTGCGCCGTGCTGCGCCATCTGGCCGCCCGGGTGGCGACGTGACGTCGGGAACGGGGCCGGGTCAGGACACCGGCGCCGGACGGGCCGGTGAGCGTCGCCTCCGCCGGGTGGCCTGGTTCCACTGCTTTTCCGGGATTGCCGGTGACATGGCCCTGGCCTCCCTGGTCGACGCCGGGGCCGACCCCGACGAGGTCCGGGCCCTGCTCGGCCGCCTGCCCCTGACGGGCTGGGAACTCGAGTTCGAGCCGGTCCTGCGCGGCGGGATCGCCGCCACCCGTGCCCACGTCCGGGCGCGGGGCGACGGCCACGTCCACCGGACCGCCGCCCACATCCTCGGCCTCGTCGCCGAGGCCCGCCTGCCCCACCGGGTCGCCGAACGGGCCCGGGCCACCTTCACCGCCCTGGCCGAGGTCGAGGGCCGTCTCCACGCCCGGCCCCCGTCCCAGGTCCACTTCCACGAGGTGGGCGGGATCGACGCCATCGTCGACGTCGTGGGCACCTGCGCCGCCCTCGAGGTCCTCGAGATCGACGAGGTCCGCTCGAGCCCGGTGGCCACCGGACTCGGCATGGTCCGCTCCGCTCACGGGCTCATCCCCAATCCCTCCCCGGCCACCGTCGCCCTGCTCGAGGGTGCGCCGACCCACGGGATCGACCTTCCCGTCGAGCTGACCACGCCCACCGGCGCTGCCCTGCTGGCGGCCACCGTCACCGACTGGGGTCCCCTGCCCGCCATGACGGTCGAGGCCAGCGGTTTCGGTGCCGGATCCCGTGAGCTCGACGACCGGCCCAACGTCACCGAGGTGGTGGTGGGGACGACGGGTGCCGAGCTCGTCGAACCGGGTCAGCCCTACCGTCTCCTCGAGTGCAACGTGGACGACGCCACGGGCGAGACCCTGGCCCACACGGTGGCGGCCCTCCTCGACGCCGGCGCCGCCGATGCCTGGATCACACCGGTGCTGGCCAAGAAGGGTCGGCCCGCCCATGTGGTGTCGGCCCTCGTCGACCCCTCCCTGGCCGGTCAGGTGGCCGAGGTCCTCGTGGCCGAGACCGGCTCGTTCGGGGTGCGGGCCACCCGCCTCGAGCGCTGGCCCCGGGCCCGGCGCTTCGACACGGTCGAGGTCGAGGGGCGTACCGTGCGGATCAAGGTCAGTGCCGGCCGGGCCAAGGTCGAACACGAGGACGCCGCCCGCCTCGCCCGCCAGGTGGGCCTGCCCCTGCGTGAGGTGGTGAGCCGGGCCGAGGAGGCGTGGCGCCGGTCCCGCGACGGTGGGGACGACGACGCGACGGGGCGTCCGCCCCTGCGGCCCGTGCGCTGAGAGCCGCCCGGGTGCGGGTGCTCAGGCCGTCACGCGGTCGGGCCGGCCCGTGGCGAGGGCCTTCCACAAGGCGGTGTAGGAGGGCCAGGTCAGGGCGTCGTCGGTGTAGCCGACCCGGTCGAGTTCGTCCTGGAGGCGGGGCAGGGAGCGGAAGGGGATGCCGCTGTCGACGTGGTGGGCGAGGTGCCAGCCCGTGCGGTAGGGCACGAACCAGAAGCGGGGCAGGAGGCTCTGGCGGACGTGGTGGGTGGTGCGTCGCCGGTCCGACGAGCGTTCGAGACCGCCGTGTTCGGCGATGGAGCGGAGCCGGTTGAGGACCCGCCACACCGTCATCCAGGGCAGCAACCAGTAGAAGAGGTAGAGCTCGGGCCGCCCGGCGGCGGTGGCGGCGGCGAGCAGGACCGCCTGGGTGGCGAGGATCGACACGGCGGTCGGCCGCGACGAGGGCGAGCGCAGGGCCCGGAACAGGGGGACGAGGTTGCGCCAGCCCGACACCCCCAGGGCGTCGCGGCCGAGCTTGCGGGCCAGGGACCGCCAGCCGCACGGGAACCCCTCGTAGAAGTTCATGTCGGGTTCGTCGGGGCCGAACTCCTGGCGGTGGTGCGCCATGTGCACCCGGCGGTAGACGTCGTAGGCGACGAAGGCGGGGTAGGCGAGGAGCCACCGCCCGACCAGGTCGTTGACGCGGCGGTGGGTGAACAGGAGGCGGTGGGCGGCTTCGTGGGCCAGGATCGCCAGCAGGGCGAAGGACCGGCCCATGAGCAGGAAGCCGGCGATCCAGGCCAGGGGATGGTCGAGCCACACGGCGGCCGCGACCACGCCGACGATCTGGGCCCAGGCGGCGGCGACGGTGAGGGCGTTGCGCACGTTGGGGATGCGGCGCAGCTCGTCGCGCAGAGCGCGGACGGGGCGCCCGTCGGGGCCGAGCTTGCCGGCGGGCAGCACGTCGGCCAGGAGCTCGTCCGGTGGGGTCATCCCACCGGTGCGCCACTGGCGCGTGGGCGCAGGGTCGGCCATGACGCGAGTATGCCGTGGACGGGGTGTCGAGGGGAATCCCCCCACCGACGCGGGCCTACAGTGGGGCCATGAGCGCCGACGACGATCGCCTCTACTTCCGCCAGCTCCTGTCGGGCCGCGACTTCGCGAGCGACGACGGCATCGCCCGCCAGATGGTCAACTTCGTGTACGCCATCGGCGACCGGGCCACGGGCGAAGCGGTGCTCGTCGACCCGGCCTACGACGTCGACCGTCTGCTCGACATCCTCGCCGCCGACGACATGCGCTGCGTCGGCGTGCTGGCCACCCACTACCACCCCGACCACATCGGCGGCTCGATGATGGGCTTCGACATCGAAGGGGTGACCCGCCTTCTCGAGCGGGTCCAGGTGCCCATCCACATCCAGGCCGACGAGGCCGACTACGTCTCCAAGGTGACCGGGCTCGGCCCGGCCGAACTCGTCGGCCACCGTTCCGGTGACGTCGTCACGGTGGGCGGCCTCGACATCGAACTCATCCACACCCCCGGCCACACGCCGGGCAGCCAGTGCTTCTACGTGGCCCGGCGCCTGGTGGCCGGCGACACCCTCTTCCTCGACGGGTGCGG
>RFFY01000041.1 GCA_003697065.1 Actinomyces sp.
ACCGTCTCGACGGTGACATCGGGGCGGCGGCGCCGGTACTCCTCGAGGTCCTCGGGGCGGACGTAGACCGAGTCGCCGCCCACCACCACGGTGAGGGGCACGGTCAGGCGCTCGACGTCGTCCCACAAGGGGGAGAAGTCGAGCCAGGAGGGCCGAGGCGCGCCCGCTTCCCCGGTCTCTTCCCCGGCGTCCGGTGCGTCCCCACTCGTCGCGTCGGGGCCGCCGGTTTCAGCGCCGTCGGCTTCCGGGCCACCGGTTTCAGGGCCGTCGGTTTCGGGGCCGAAGAGGTCGTAGCGCCAGGCCCACCGCCCGTCGGCGCGGCGCACGGTGTTGTGGCGGACGCCGCGCCGGATACCCGCCTCGGTGCGCCGGGGCGACATCGCCAGGGTCGTCTCGACGATCTGCTCGTAGGAGTCGTAGGTCGGCGGTCCCGACAGCAGGGCGACCGATCCCCTCTGCTCGGGGGTCATCGCCCGTCCCGCCTCGTTGATTGCCGGTGACACGTCGATCACGAGGACACGGCGCACCAGGTCGGGGCGCTCGGCGGCGAGACGCAGGGCCGTGGCGCCCCCCAGCGACATGCCGACCAGCATCACCTGTCGGGCCCCGATCCGGTCGAGCACCTCGGCCACGGCCTCGGCGTTCGCCCACGGCCCGTAGTCGCGGTCGGCCCGGCGGTCGCTGTGGCCGTGGCCCGGCAGGTCGATCGCCACCGCGGGCCGGTCGAGGGCGACGAGGACACTGTCCCAGGTGTGGGCGTTCTGGCCCGCTCCGTGGAGCAGGACGAGCTCGGGGGGCTCCTCCCCCCAGGCGATGAGGCTGACGGTCTGCCCGCACCCGCGCCGCACCGCCAGACGGCGGGGCCGGTGGCGCGGCGGCCACACCACCCCCATCTCGGCCGCGTTCTCGGCGACGAGGGCGAACTCGTCGTAGGGGGCGGTGTCGGCGGGGGCGGGAGCGAAGGCAGGGTCACCCATGGAGCCAGTCTGGCCCCTGGCCCGGCACCGGTCACGACGAGAGCTCAGACCCCGGCAGCACCCCTGCCCCCGGGCGGGGCCACGACGGGCGCGGGCGGGCCGGGAGGAGCAGAATCGAGGCTTGTGACCGCCTCCGCCACGGACCCCATCCCCACCGGGGTCGACGAGCTCACCCCCGCCTGGTTCAGCCGCGTCCTGGCCCGCGACCCGGGCCGGTCCCGGGTGACGGCGGTGAGCACCGAGGCCCTCGGCGGCCAGGTCGGGTTCATGGGGAGCCTGTGGCGGTGCCGCCTGAGTTGGGACCCCGCCGGCGCCGGCCCGGCGAGCGTGGTGGTCAAGCTCCCGGGCCCGCCCGGCCCCAACCGCTCCCTCGGCGAGAGCCTGAGGGTGTTCGAACGGGAGATCGCCGTGTACCGCGACCTCGCCGCCGACTGGGGCCTGCCCACCCCGGCCTTCCTCCACGGCGCCCACGATCCCGGGCCCCCGCCCGGCGTCGACCGGGCGATCGAGTGGGTCTTCGACCATCTCCCCCTCACCGGGGTGCAGGTGGTGCTCGGCGCCCTGCTGGCGGTGTCGGGTCGCGTCACCCGCCGCTCGGTCCTCGTCATCGCCGACGTCCCCGACGCCCGACCCCCCGCCCAGCTCGCCGGCGGCACCCTCGACGACGTGGCCGCCGGGCTCGAGGTCCTCGCCCGCTTCCATGCGGCCAAC
>RFFY01000342.1 GCA_003697065.1 Actinomyces sp.
GGCGACGCCCGGAGGCTCACGTCTCGTCGAGGTCGATCCACTTCTCGGCCCGGGGTGGCCGGTGCACCGCCAGGGCGTCGAGCAGCTCGACGGGGTCCGGTCGGGCAACGAGGAGGCGCCGGTTGGCCTCCTTGAGGAGCCCGGCGCGCACCGCTGTGTCGCACCACTCGAGCAGGGGACGCCAGTAGCCGCCGACGTCGACGACCCCGACGGGCTTGGCGTGCAGCCCGATCTGGGACCAGGTCAGGATCTCGGCCAGCTCCTCGAGGGTCCCGAACCCGCCGGGCAGGGCGACGAAGGCGTCGGCCTTGTCGTACATGAGCACCTTGCGCTCGTGCATCGAGCCCACCTCGATGAGTTCGGTGCACCCGCGGTGTCCGACCTCGCGGGAGAACACCGGGGTGGGGATGACGCCGATCACCTCGCCCCCGCCCTCGAGCACGGTGTCGGCGAGCAGACCCATGAGCCCGACCGAACCACCCCCGTACACGAGCCCCCAGCTCCGCTCCACCAGGGCCCGGCCCAGGGCGACGGTGGCCTCGGCGTGGCGGGGATCCGTGCCCCGCGACGAGGCACAGAAGACACAGACGCGGGAGATGGCGCCGGTCACCGCCCCACCCCGTCGGGCACGGCGAAGGGGGGTCGGGGGTCGACCCCCGGGGCCAGATCGGCGGCCGGGCGGGGTGCGCCGAAGCGGGTCTCGACGGGGATCACCCCCGCCCACCAGGGACCCGCCACGTCCTCGGGCTCGTCGACGGGGTCACCGGTGCGGATCTTGGCCGAGGCCTCGTCGAGGGAGACGGCGGCGACCCGGGTCCGGCGGAGATCGGCGTCGCTCACCGGGCGCCCGTGGTCCCAGTTGGCGACCACGTGGTCGGTGATGAGACGAAGAGCGCGGAGGCGCTCGTCGGGATCGGCGACCTCCCGGGCCTGTCCCCGCACGACCACCGAGCGGTAGTTCATGGAGTTGTGGAAGGGGGTGCGGGCCATGACCAGTCCGTCCACCAGGGTGACGGTGACGCACACCTCGGCGTCGGCGGCCGAGGCGAGCAGGTGGTTGGCCACGGCGCCGTGGAGGTACAGGGTGTCGTCGTCACGTCCGTAGGCCATGGGCAGCACCAGGGGACCGTCGTCGGTGACGACGCCCACGTGGGCGATCATGGCGGCATCGAGGATCCGGCGGACCGTACCCGGGTCGTAGTCGGCCCGGTCGGCACCGCGCCGGACGCGGGTGCGGGGGGAGGGCGCTCGAGGAGGACGGGAACCGTCGGTCACTCGGCGCACGCTAGCGGCAGGCGCGCCCCGCCTGTGTCGCCGCCTCAGCTCTCGGACACCTCCGGTTCCCGCGCCTCCTCGGGAAGGGGCCGGACCCGGGGGCGACGGCGACGGCGAGCGGGGATCATGTCGCGCATCGATTCGAGGCGTCCGAAGCACAAGAGCCGGTCGTCGGCCTCCAGTACCCGGTCGAGTCGGGGATTCGGAATCACGGTCGTGCCCCGGGTGAGGGTGAGGATCACGATGTCGCGTTCCCGCAGACCCGATTCGGCGATGGTCTTGCCGACGAGGTCGGCGCCCTCGCGTACGTGCAGCTCCGCCACGCCGTACCCGGTGCTGACGGTGAGCCGTTGGCGCACGTCGAGTTCGGGGAAGTCGACCTGGTTGGCCACGTAGTCGATCATCGCGCCGGCGACGTCGAGAGCGGTCGCCGCCTCGACGCCCTCGAGGCCGGGCGACGAGTTGACCTCCATGACCAGGGGTCCGTCGGCTGCCTCGAGCATGTCCACGCCGGCGATCCGCAGCCCCATGATCTGAGCCGCCTGCACGGCCGTTCGTTCGTAGTCGGGTTCGAGCTCCACCGCCTCGGTGGTGCCGCCGCGATGGACGTTGGAGCGGAACTCGTCACCGGTGGCGCGCCGACGCATGGCGGCCACGACCCGGTCCCCCACCACGATGGCGCGGATGTCGCGTCCCTTGCTCTCGGCGATGAAGCGCTGGATCAAGACGTTGTGATCGGTGCTCTGCAGGGTCTCCACGACGGCCTTGGCCACACGCAGGTCCGGAGCGAGGATCACACCGATGCCCTGGGTCCCCTCGAGCAACTTGATGACGACGGGCGGTCCCCCCACCCGCTGGATGGCACCCTCGATGTCGGCTCTCGTGCGCACGAACGCCGTGGCCGGGATACCGATGTCGTGCCGGGACAGGATCTGGGTGGCGCGCAGCTTGTCGCGCGAGTTCAGGATGCCGTTGGCCGTGTTCGGTGTGTAGACGTCCATCTGCTCGAACTGGCGTACGACGGCGGTCCCGAAGAAGGTGATCGAAGCGCCGATCCGGGGGACGATGGCGTCGTAGTCGGCGATGGGTCGGCTGCGGTACTGGAGGTCCGGCTGCGAGCGCGAGAGGTCGATGGCGAAGCGCAGGGTGTCGAGAACGCGCACCTTGTGGCCGCGGTCCTTGGCGGCGGCGACGAGGCGTCGGGTGCTGTAGGCGCGGGGGGCGCGCGACAAGATGGCGAGCTTCATGGTTCTCCCTCCTCGCGGGCCGGAATCGGCTCGGCGGAGCTCACGGCCGGCGACCCGATGTGCACCAGGGCGTCGCCACGGTGGACGACCGGCGCCTCGTTGCGGCCGATGATCACCCCGGTCCGATTCGCCCTGATGGTGCGGGCCCCGGCGCCGACGGCATCGGCGACGACGCCGATCGGTTGACGGTCGGCCACACGGTCACCGAGGTCGACCTCGAGCCGGGCGAGCCCGCTCTGGGGGCTGCGGACCCACGACGACGACTCCAGCACGACGCTGTCGGCATCTGTGTCCTCCTCGTCGGCGAACGCCATGGTCCCGAGGTGGGCGAGGACACGGCGCACCCCGCGAACGCCGACACGGATCGCCTCGGTGTCGAACCGCCACGCCTCGCCGGCCTCGTACAAGAGGGTGATCGCCCCCGCCCGTCGGGCCGCTTCACGAAGGGAGCCGTCGCGGAGCCGAGCATGCAGGGTGTAGGGGGCGGCGAACGCACGTGCCAGCCGGGCCGTGGGTTCATGGGTGAGGTCGGCGCGGATCTGGGGGATGTTGCGACGGTGGTCGGAACCGGTGTGGAGATCGATACCGACATCGCAACGCTGCACGATCTCGGTCATGAACAGGTGGGCGAAGCGCGAGGCGAGGGAGCCGCGGCGCGACCCCGGGAAGACCCGGTTGAGGTCACGGCGGTCGGGCATGTACCGGTCGCCGTTGGCGAACCCGGGGACGTTGACGACCGGCACGGCGAGGACCGTGCCGGCGAGCTTGCGGGGGGTCAGGCTTCCGATCACCTGACGGATGATCTCGACGCCGCACACCTCGTCGCCGTGGATGGCGGCACTCAGCCAGACGGTGGGGCCGGGGCGGGGCCCCCGGAAGGCCACCACCGGAATCGTCATCCACCCGCCCGACGGGAGACGGGCCGGACGGAGTTCGAGGTCCGTACGGCGCCCGGCCTCGATCCGGACACCGGCGATGACGGGGTCGTCCATCAGTGACCTCCGAGGAAGGACGCCGCGGGGTCGATCAGAAAACGGCGGCGCAGCGCGGCACGACCGATGAGCATGCGGAACCCCATCTCGTCCCTGTTCGTCAAGGTGAGGTCGACGGGAAAGGTGTGACCGGCCACCGTGAGAGATGTCCGGACGACGGGACGTTGCTGGACCAGTCCGTTGGAGCTCTTGACGCGGCGGTACTCGCGGACCGGCGCCGTGACGACGAGGGCGTCGGCCTTGGACCGCTGGTGTGGGTGGATCTCGAAGCGGACCCAGGGCCTCCCGTCGACCCGGTATTCCTCGAGGCGGAAGGCGTGCAGGGCCGAGGTCCGGGCGCCGGTGTCGATCTTCGCCTTGATACGGGCGACGCCCCAGTCGGTCAGAGTGACCCACTCCCGCCAACCGATCACGTCGAGGCGGGCCCGCCGCGTGTCGACGCCTCGGGTGCGCTCGTCTGTTGAGCCACGTTGCCGGTCACCGATCCCGTCTCGGCCCCGGGAGCGCGAGGCGTGACCATCGGGCATGGGCGGAACCCTACTGTCGTCCGGGGCGGCCCCCTAGGGTCGTGGGATGCGACACGGTCTGTTCTTCCCCCCGTTCGGACCCCTGGCCGATCCCCGCCTCGTGGCGGAGGTCGCCGTCGAGGCCGAAGCGGCCGGTTGGGACGGCCTGTTCCTGTGGGATCACGTCCTACGGGCCCGGCCCCTGCCCATCGTCGATCCGTGGATCTGTCTGGCGGCGGCGGCGGCGCGCACCCAGCGCCTCCGGCTGGGTTGCCTCGTCACGCCCCTCGTGCGGAGGCGGCCGATCACGGTGGTGCGTCAGGCCCTGGCTCTCGATCTGCTCAGCTCGGGCCGCCTCGTGCTCGGCTTCGGCCTCGGTGTCGACACCGGCGGCGAGTTGAGTCGTTTCGGGGAGATCACCGATCCCCGCCGGCGCGGTGAGTACCTGGACGAGGCCGTGGACGTGGTCGCGGCCCTGCTCGAGGGCGACACCGTCGACGTTCGGGGACGGCACCTGACGGTGAACGAGGTGAGGATCGAACCGCGGCCGGTTCAAGAACCCCGACCTCCGATCTGGCTCGCTGCCCGGGGCCGGGCTCCCCGTCCGGTGCGGCGGGCCGCCCGGTTCGACGGCATCTTTCCCATCGAGATCGACGCCGACGACTACCGCTGGATCGTCGACACCCTGGTGGCCACGCGTGGATCGTTGGACGACTTCGACATCGTCGTCCACGCAGAGCGTGACGGATCGGTCCCGGGGTGGGCCGATGAGCATGTGACCTGGGTCCTCGAGTCTGAACCCGAGGAGGTCGATCCGGACCGGCTGGCGGAGGTGGTGGCGGCCGGACCGCCGGGCTGAGAGCGTCTGGCGGGAGGGTGTCAGACCTGGACCGGTGCGGCCACCTGCTGCCAGGCGCCGTAGCCCCCCTCGAGGTCGGCCACGTCGGCGAAGCTCAGGTAACGCAGCAGGGAGGCACCCACCGAGGAGCGGTAACCCCCGGCGCAGTACACGACGGTGGCTCGCGCCGGGTCGAGCTCGTCGACGCGGCCCCGCAGCTGGGCGAGGGGGATGGTGACGGCGCCGGGGATGACGCCGAGGGCGGTCTCGCCGGGGTTGCGGACGTCGACCAGCTGGATGTCGCCGTCGCGCAGGCGCTCGACGAGGGCTTCGGCGTCGAGGCGGGTGGCCCGTTGGATCAGCTCGGGCCGGTCGGCCTTGACCAGGTCGAGGTCGGCGAGGTGGCCGACGACGGTGTCGAAGCCGATGCGGGCGAGGCGGATGCGGGCCTCGGTCTCGCGCAGGGGCTCGGCCACGAGCACGATCGGCGTGCCGGGTTCGACGACACTGCCCGCGTACTCGGCGAAACGCCCGTCGAGGCCGACGTTGATCGACCCGGCGAGGTGGCCGGCGGCGAAGTGCTCGGCGTCGCGGGTGTCGAGCACGACCGCCCCGTCGGCCACGGCCTCGAGAACCTGGTCGACAGACAGGGCGGGCGGCGCTTCGGGCTCCAAGAGGTCGCGACGACGCCGGTTGAGCACGGCGTCGTACACGAAGTAGCCGGGGGCGGCGGGCTGGCCCTCGGACACGGCGGCGATGAACTCCTCGCGGCTCATGGGCTGCAGGGCGTAGTTCGTGCGCTTCTGCTCACCGATGGTGGAGCTGGTCTCGGTGGAGAGGTTCTTGCCGCAGGCCGAGCCGGCACCGTGGGCGGGCCAGACCCGGGTCTCGTCGGGCAGGGTGAGGAGCTTGGTCCGGAGGCTGTCGTAGAGCATCGCCGCCAGCTCCTCGCGGGTGTAGCCGATCGAGGCGAGCAGGTCGGGGCGCCCGACGTCGCCGACGAAGAGGGTGTCGCCGGTGAGGACCCCCCAGGGCCGACCCTGCTCGTCGCCGGGGCCGGGGAGGGCGTCGGGGGAGTCGTAGACGACGATGGAGATCGACTCGGGGGTGTGGCCCGGGGTGTGGCGGATCTCGAGGGTGACCTCGCCCAGGCTGATGCGCTCGCCGTCGCTGAAGATGTGGGCGTCGAACTCGGGCTCGGCGCCGGGCCCGAAGCCGATACGGGCGCCGGTGGCGGCGGCCAGCTCGAGATGGCCGGACAGGAAGTCGGCGTGGAAGTGGGTCTCGATCACCCACTCGATGCGCATGCCGAGTTCCTCGGCGTCGCGCACGTACTCGTCGATGTCGCGCTGGGGATCGACGACGACGGCGCGGCCGGTGGTCTCGTCACCGATGAAGTACGAGGCGTGAGACAGGCAGTCGAGGTAGTGCTGGACGAACTTCATGTGGGTGGCCCTCCGGACTCGGTCCCCGTCGGCCCGGCGGTGGTGCCGCTGCCGACCCAATGTACGGACAAATAATACCCCCCCGGGTATCAAAAGGCAAGGGGTTCGGACAGGGGTTCGAGGCCGCCGGTCGCCAGGTCGTGCACGGCACCGACCAGCTCGGCCCGCTCCTCGCGCACGGCCCGGCCGGCCGTCCCGGCGTGGCGGGCGATCGCCCGCACGGTGTTGGCGACGTGGCGCCGCACGGCGGTGTCCACGTCGGTGATCCCGGGACCGAGACCGTGGCGGATGGGGGACAGGAGGCTGGCCAGGGCCGGATCGGCATCGTCGTCGAGGGCGGCGGTCACCGCCCCGCAATGGGTGTGGCCCAACACGATGACGGTGTCGACCCCCAGCACTCCCACGGCGAAGTCCAGGGAGGCGAGGACCTCGGTGGTGGCCACGTGGCCGGCCAGACGGATGGTGAACAGCTCGCCGGGACCGGCGTCGAACAGGGGCGTGGGCGCCACCCGGGCGTCGGAGCAACCGAGCACGGCGGCCCGGGGCCGGTGGGCGGGGACCGTGCCGGGTGCGTCCTCGGGGACGGTGCGGTGTCGGCGGCGGTGGCGGTCGAGCAGCTCAGCCCACGTGGAGGTCATGGGGGGATGATCCCACGTCCCCGCCGGCGGGTGGATCGACCGCGTCGCGTTCGTCGACCGGGGCCCGACGGTCGGCGCCCGACCCATCGAAGTCGGGGGCAAGGGCGCGCACGGCGTCGTGGACCGTCGGGTGCAGGCGGCCCTCGAGTCGCTCCCACAGGCCCGAGCGGCGCAGGACGTCGCGCACCGGGCCCTTCAGGTCGGCGAGATGGAGCTCGACGTGACGGCGGTCGAACTCGTCGAGGGTCTCCGACAGCATCTGGGCCCCGGAGCTGTCGAGGTCGTTGATCCCCGAGGCGTCGAGCACGAGGCGGGTGTCGGCGGGTATCCGGTCGGCGGTGCCGAGGAGGAGGCGCTTGACGAAGGCGGCGTTGGCGAACGAGATGGAGGCGTCGAGGCGGACGATGTGCAGTCCCGGAACGGGCCGGGCGTCGGCGAAGCGTTCGACGTTGCGGTAGGTCGTGGTGCCGGGCAGGCGGCCGAGCACGGCCGTGTGGGGCGTCGCCATGCGGGCCACGACCACGAGCAGCGACACGGCCACGGCCACGGCGATGCCGAGCTCGACCCCGAGGAGCACGGTGGCGACGAAGGCGGTGAGGAGGGGCACGGCGTCGGCCCGCCGGACATGCACGACGTGGCGGATCTCGTCGACGTCGACGAGGCCGGCCACGGCGACGAGGATGACGGCGGCCAGGGTGGCCCGCGGCAGGGAGGTGAGCAGGGGGGTGAAGAAGGCGATGGTGGCGAGGATCACGCCGCCGGTGACGATCGAAGCCAGCGGGGTGCGGGCGCCGGCGTCGGCGTTGACGGCGGTGCGCGAGAAGCCGCCGGTGATGGGCTGGCCCCCGACGAGACCGCTGGTGACGTTGGCGAAGCCCAGGGCGCGCAGCTCGGCGTTGGGCGAGATCTCGTAGCCGTTGCGCCGGGCGTACACCTTCGCCACGGCGCTCGACTCGACGAAGCTCATCAGGGTGATCACGAGGGCGGGCACGAGCAGGCTGCCCCACAGGGGGGCGTCGACGCCGGGCCAGGCGAAGGCGGGCAGATCGCCGGGGATGTCACCCACCGTCGCCACCCCGTGGTCGGCGAGCCCGGTGATCTCGACGAGGGCGGTGGCCGCGGCCGCCACGATGAGGGCGCCGGGCAGGCGGCGCGAGACGCGCCGTAGAGCGAGGATGCCGACCACCGAGCCCGCCCCGATGGCCAGGGTGGCACCGTGGGTGTCGCCGAGATGGGCGACGATGTCGGCGACGGTGTCGGCGACGTGCTCGTGGCGGGGAGTCGACAGGCCCAGCAGGTGCTTGAGCTGGGAGGCGCCGATGATGAGGGCGGCCGCGGTGGTGAAACCGACGAGGACGGGATGCGAGAGGTAGTCGGCGAGGAACCCGAGGCGGAAGGTGCCGAGCAGGAGGTGCACCAGCCCCACGGTGACGGCGAGGGCGGCGGCGGCGGTGACATAACCCGTCGTCCCTTCGGCGACGAGGGGACCGAGGGCCGACGCCGTCAGCAGGGAGACCAGGGCGGCGGGTCCGACGGCGAGCTGGCGGGAGGTGCCGAAGAGGGCGTAGACGATGACGGGCAGGCCGGCGGCGTAGAGACCGACCTCGGGGGGCAGGCCCGCCAGCAGGGCGTAGGCCATGGCCTGGGGGACGATGATGGCGCCCACGGTCACACCGGCGGTGATGTCGGGGCGCAGGTCGCGCCGGTCGTAGGCGGGGAGCCAGCGGAGGATCGGGAGCATGGGCTAAATGTACGGACAATTCGCCCTCGTGTCGAGTGCCGTCGGTCACCGCCGCGTCCTTCCCGCCGCCGCGTCCTTCCCGCCGCCCCGACGGATCGCCTCATCGGTTCGGAGGCGCCGACCCCGGCCCACTAGCCTGCGCTCGTGCACACGATGAAGGAGAAGCTCGAGGAGCTCCGGGCGCGCAAGCAGGAGGCCCTCCACGCCGGCCCCGAACGCGCCGTGAAGCGCCAGCACGACAAGGGCAAGCTCCTCGCCCGCGAGCGCATCGACTACCTCCTCGATCCCGGCTCCTTCCACGAGCTCGACATGCTCGCCCGCCACCGGGCCCTCGACGCCGGCCTCGCCGACCGCCCCTACACCGACGGCGTCGTCACCGGCTGGGGCACCATCGGGGGGCGCAAGGTGTTCGTCTTCTCCCAGGACTTCACCGTCATGGGCGGTGCGCTCGGCGAGGTCTTCGCCGAGAAGATCCACAAGGTCATGGACCTCGCCCTCGCCACCGGCGCCCCCATGATCGGCCTCAACGACGGCGCCGGCGCCCGCATCCAGGAGGGGGTCGTCGCCCTCGACGGCTACGGCGGCATCTTCTGGCGCAACGTCCAGGCCTCCGGCGTCATCCCCCAGATCTCGGTCATCCTCGGCCCCTGCGCCGGCGGTGCCGTCTACAGCCCCGCCATGACCGACTTCATCTTCATGGTCCGGGAGAAGTCCCACATGTTCATCACCGGACCCGACGTGGTGAAGACGGTGACGGGCGAGGAGGTCACCCTCGAGGAACTCGGCGGGGCCACCAGCCACTCGACCAAGTCCGGTGTGGCCACCTTCGTCGCCGACTCCGAGTACGAGGTCCTCGACGACGTCAAGATCCTCTTGTCCTACCTGCCCTCGAACAACCTCGAGGCACCCCCCGTCGTGCCCACCGGTGACGACCCCGAACGCCTGTGTCCCGAGCTCGACACCCTCCTACCCGACAGCCCCAACGTCCCCTACGACATGCACGACGTCATCACCAGCGTCGTCGACGACGGGGACTTCTTCGAGTACCACGCCGCCTGGGCCCGCTCGATCGTGTGCGGCTTCGCCCGCCTCGACGGACGCACCGTCGGCATCGTCGGCAACCAGCCCCTCGTGCTCGCCGGCGTCCTCGACATCGAATCGGCCGAGAAGGCCGCCCGCTTCGTACGGACCTGCGACGCCTTCGGCATCCCCCTGGTGACCTTCGTCGACGTGCCCGGCTTCCTGCCCGGCGTCGACCAGGAATACGGCGGCATCATCCGCCACGGGGCCAAGCTCCTCTACGCCTACTGCGAGGCCACCGTCCCGCGCATCTCGGTCATCACCCGCAAGGCCTACGGCGGCGCCTATGTCGTCATGGATTCCAAGGGGGTCGGCTCGGACCTCTCCTTCGCCTGGCCGTCGGCCGAGATCGCCGTCATGGGCCCCCAGGGTGCGGTCGAGATCGTCTACCGCCGCGAGCTCCAGAACGCCGCCGACCCCGAGGCCCGCCGGGCCGAGCTCGTCGAGGACTACACCGAGCGTCTCGCCAACCCCTACATCGCCGCCGAACGGGGCTACGTGGACGACGTCATCGAACCGGCCGAGACGCGCCGCAAGCTCATCGCCGGGCTGCGCATGCTCGCCTCCAAGCGCGAGGAGCTGCCCAAACGCAAGCACGGGAACGTCCCCCTGTGACCGGACAGGCGGCCACCGGCGCCGCGGCCGGACGTCAACCCGCCCCCGCGCGCATCGAACCCGCCCCCACGCCCGAGGAGGTGGCGGCCATCGTCGCCGCCTACGAGGCCCTCTGGCCCCGCCCCTCCGCTGTGGTCGAACCGGCTCCGGCCCCCCGCTGGCGCTGGTCGGGACGCTGGTGGCTGCCGCCGGACCGCTGGGGCGGCTGGGCCTGAGGCACCCGGCGCCGGCGTGGGCTTGGGCCCGGCGCCCGGCCCGAGCCCCGGTGACTCAGTCGGCGGTGGCGACCTCGATGCGGTCCTGGTGCCACTCGTGGGCCGCGGTCAGGGCCCGCTCGGCCCGGTCGAGCAGGGCCGGCACGTCGAAGGCGTGGGCGGGATAGCAGGCGATGCCGGCCCACAGGGTGAAGTTCTCGCTCTCCTGGGCCAGGCGCCGCCGCACCCGTTCCATGGTCCAGATGGCGCCGTTTTCGGGGGTGTCCTCGAGCACGATCCCGAAGCGACCGTCGTGGAGACGGGTGGCGGTGTCGGACTCCCGCAGGGTCTCGCGGATGCAGGAGGCGACCACCCGGGGATCGGCGGCGGGACGCTCGTCGCCGGTGCGGCCGTCGACGACCTCGAGCAGGGCCACGGCGACGGGGCGTAGGTGGCGACGGGCCGCCGCGATGCGCGAGTCGAGAGCCACGAGGAAGTAGTCGTGGTTGAACAGGCCGGTCGTGGGGTCGGTCAGGCCGCCACCGACGGGCTCGCCGTCGGAGTCGACGACCAAGGGCGCCAGCCGGGCATCGCCGGCGCGCCGCTCGGCCTCGGCCAGCTGACCGGTGAGACTGCGCACGGCCTCCTCGGCCGCCATCCGGCCCTGGACCTGGGCCGCCACGGCGTTCTCGAGCTGGCGGATCTGGTCTTCCATCGTCTCGGCGTGGGCCTCGAGCCGTTCGAGTCGGGCCTGGCGCTTGACGCTCGCGAACGCACCGATGCCCGACAGGGCCGAGGCGAACAGGGCGAGGCGCCGCCGGCCCGTCACGGCCGCCAGCAGGCCGCCCACGGCGCCGGCGACTCCGGCGGCGGCGGCGGGAGGGAGACGCTTGTCGATCATCGAGACTCCATCGGAACTCGGACCCCGAACATGAGCCACGAGGTCGGATGCCCACCGGCCCCGTGCACCACCGAGGGCGGCGGATCGGCACCGCAGGGTAGGCGAC
>RFFY01000343.1 GCA_003697065.1 Actinomyces sp.
CCCCACGACTTCACCGTCCGCCGGGCGGCCATGCCCCAGCAGGGCGTCGACCCCTTTGGCGAGGCCTTCTTCGCCCTGTGGGAGGAGTGGACCGCCGCTGGGCGTCCCTTCCACGGCATCGCCCGCTGAGCCCGGACCGTCTCCGCCGCGACGGTCCGTGGCGGGGGCTCACGGCGGGCGGGGAGCAGCCGATGGGGACGGGTGGTCGACGAGCGCACGACCGACGACGGCGGGGCGGCAGACACCCGGCCGGCGGCCCCCGGTGACGGGAACCGCGGCGCCGGGGGACCGTCGCTCGCGCTCCGTCTTCTCGAGGCCTCGTGGGAGGAGGCACCGGCGGTCCTGGTCGAGGTTCTCGCCGACCTCTCCCGCGAGGTGGGAGCGGCCGCGGCCAGCCTGTGGCAACTCGACGAGGAGCGGGGCGTGGCGCGGCCCGAGTGCTTCTGGATCGTCCGGGACGGCGCCGAACACGGCCCGGAGCTCGTCCTCGAGCTCCGCCCCCGCCACGCCGACCTGCTGGCGGCGCTGAAGGCGGGACGGACCGCCCGCGCCCGGATGGGCGACATCCTGGGACCCGAGGGTACGCACCGGGTCTCGCCCGAGGTCGACGACAGCATCGTCGTGATGGTCCTCGTCGACGACGAGAGACAACCCGGGCCCCGCTTCCTCGCCCTGCGCTTCGAGGATCCACCCGCCGGAGGCTGGGCCCCCGCCGAGCGTCACCTGGTCGCGGCCGCGACCCTGCTGCGCCTCTTCGGCCGGCGCTGTGCGGCGGATCGGGCCCTGGCCCGGGAACGGGCCGGCGCCGACACCATCAGCGAGCTGGCGGGCCGGGCTCTGGCGATCGCACCCGACGGTCTGGCGCGCTTCGAGAGGCGGGCCTGCGTCGAGCTCTCCGCCGTCCTGGGGGCCGAGGTCACCCTGGAGGCCGGTGGGTCGGGGAGCGACGGGAACGGACCGGCTCTGAGCCGGCGACTCGAGCGCCCGGCCGTCGGCACCGATCCGGTCCCGGCCCGACACGACCGCCTCGTCGTGCGGGGAGCGGCCGATCCCGCCCTGGCCGACGCCGTCCTCGAACGTTGTGCCCTGGTGCTCGGGCACACCCGCGCCCGGGCGGCGGCCGAACGCAGCGCCCGCCTGCGCCACCGCGCCCAGGGTCTCGTGGCGGCCACCGCCGCCGCCCTCGTCACCGCCGACCGCTCCGAGGCCGCGGCCCTCTTCGCCGAGCTGGTGGCCGACACCGGGGAGCTCCTCGGGGCCGACGCCGCCTACCTCGACCTGGTCGACCGAGCGAGTGGCCACTTCGTCGTCGAACACGAGTGGACGGCGACGGGACGACCCATCCTCCCGCCCGGGTCCCGGGTGGCGTTCGACCTCATCCCCGAGTGTGACCGCATGCTGGCGGGCGAAGCGGTGATCCTCGAGCGTGATCACGCGACGACCCACACCGCCCGCTACCGGGGCCTGGTGGGCGGTCGCTGGAGCCAGGTGTGCGTCCCGGTCGTGGTCGCCGGTGAGGTCGAGTCGGTGCTGTCGGTCACCTGGCGCCATCTGGTGGCCGAACCGGGCTTCGCCGTGGAGGTGTGCGGGGCCCTGGCCGACCTCACCGCCCAC
>RFFY01000344.1 GCA_003697065.1 Actinomyces sp.
ACGCCACGGCGGCGCAGGCGGCCCCGAACCGTAGCGACGGACGGACTCGAACCGTCGACCTCTCGATTATGAGTCGAGCGCTCTCACCAACTGAGCTACGTCGCCGCCACGGCTCGATCGAGCCGCAGAGCTCCCTGACAGGATCGAACTGTCGACCTTCGCCTTACCATGGCGACGCTCTACCAACTGAGCTAAGGGAGCCTCACGACCCCGCTGGGTCGTGCCGGGAAATGATGCCACGTGCATCCCCCTTCTCCAACCCCGCCCCGGGTGACCGACCCGGTCGTCCTCACCCTCGCCGAGCCGAGCCCCACCCGGCTCCGACCCGGTGCCGTCCGGGTCGGGCGACCCAGCGAAACCGGGTCGTTCGACTCAAGTCGGGGGGCCGGCGCGCCGATCGGAGCGCATGCGGTTTGAGCGCCTCGTCATCGAAGCGGGGGAGAACACCTTCTCCCTCGACTTCCACCCTCGTCTCACCGTCATCTCCGGGGTCGGTCGCCTCGAGAGGGAGGGTCTCGTCAACGAACTCGTGGGCGCTCTGGCCGCCAGCCGGTCGGGGGTGCACGCCGAGATCCTCGCCGACAACGGCAACCGCTTCGCCATCTTCCGCCCCCACGGCGGTCGCCACCGGGTGGTCGACGTCGACGCCTCCGTCGACGTCTCGGCCCGCTTCGCCGACGCCGACGGCACCATCGACCTGCTGGCGGCCGCCGGTCTCGACCTGCGCTCCGCCCGCCGCCGCCTGACCGTCACGGCAGCCGATCTCGCCACCTCGACCCGCCACGACGAGATCCTGCGCCGTCTCGCCGCCGTCGACCCCCACCGCCTGTGGGCCCTCGCCGAGCGGGTCCACAGCACCCAGGAACGCCTCGCCGCCGAGGCGTCCGCGTCGGGCTCGGCCCCCGAGGACGCCGACGTGGTGGCCCGCATCGAGGCCCGCCACGACGCCTTCGAGGCGGCCCAGGCCCGCGCCGAACGCTTCCGCCGCATCTCCTTCGCCGTGGGCGCCCTGGCCGCCCTCGTGGCCGTCCCCCTCGCCATGTGGGTCACCCAGGCCGCGGCCATGGTGGCCGTGATCGCCGCTGCCGCCGTCACCGCCGTCTCCTTCGTCCAGAACCAGAGGATGGAGCGCGCCCGCAAGGCCGAGGAGGCGGCCCTGGCCGAGGCGGGTGCGCGTTCCTACCTGGGCTTCCACCTCCAGCGTGTGAACGGCCTCCTCGCCAGCGAGCAGGCCCGTCAGCGCCTCCTGCAGGCCAACGACGACAACCGCCGGGCCCTGGCGGAGTGGCAGGAGGTGGCCGGCGAGGTGACCGTGGAGTGGGCGGTCGAGCACCGCGCCGAGATCGAGGAGGCCGCCCGCGTCCGTCACGACATGGCGGTCTTCGCCGCCGCCCCCGTCGACGAGGGCGACCGGACCGCCGCCGTCGCCCACGCCCTGGTCTCGCGCCTGAACCAGGTCCGGCGCTGCGGGCCCGGCGGCGAGAGCCTGCCCCTTCTGCTCGACGATCCCTTCACCAACCTCGACGAGGTCGACAAGGGCCCCCTGCTCGAGCTGCTCGTCCGCTCCTCGATCAACCAGCAGGTGGTGCTGCTCACGGCCGATCCCGAGGTGGCCGAGTGGGCGCGTCTGGAGGCCATGACCGGCGAGGTCACGGTGCTCGAGCCCACCCCCGACGCCGAGCGCCACCAGGACACCCCCGACGGCGGCCACGTCGCCGCCTGAGCTCGCCTGCCCGGGCCCGACCCGGGGTCCGGCACGGCCGCGTCGTCGAGCCTCCGGGCGCCTCCTCGGGCTGGAGCGCGCCCGCCGCCTGGGTCAGACTCCGGGTGACCACCCGGAGGAAGCCATGGATCTCGAGGACGTCCGCCTCGTCGCCGACCCCGTCGACGAGTACAACCACGAACCCGACCCGGCCCCCAACTACAACGAGTCGATGTACGTCAACGCCTTCGACCACGAGGGCGGCTTCGGGGGGTGGTTCCGGCTCGGCAACCGGGTCAACGAGGGCTACGCCGAGATGTCGTGCTGCGTGCACCTGCCCGACGGCCGTGTCGCCTTCATGTTCGACCGACCCGCCATCGACACCAACGAGGTCTTCGACGCCGGCGGCATGCGCATCGAGGTGATCGAGCCCTTCGCCCACCTGCGCGTGACCTACGAGGGCCGCCTCTGCCTGCTCGACGACCCCACCGAGATGGCCGAGCCCCGCCGGGCCTTCCGCACCAATTCCCTCGTCGACGCCGCCGTCGAGCTCGACGTCCGGGGTGTCTCGCCGATCCTCGGCGGGCGGCCGGTTCTCCCCGACGGGTCCGAACCCACCGTCGACGCCGAGCAGGGGTTCGCCCGCGCCCACTACGAACAGCACTGCCGGGTCACGGGCACGATCCGGGTCGGCGACGAGGTCCTCCCCCTCGACGGCCTCGGGCTGCGCGACAAGTCCTGGGGGCCGCGCTACTGGCAGTCCATCGGCTGGTACCGCTGGCTCCCGATGAACTTCACCACCGACTTCGCCGTGGTGGTGTCGGTCATCGACCGTCCGGGTCGCGAACCCCGCCAGGGGGGTGCCGTGCTCAGCGGGGGTCGCTACCACCCCATCCGCCGGGCCCGCATCCGCTCCGACGTCGACGGCGACGGGTACCAGAGAGCGCTGGTCGCCGAGATCGCCACCGACGCCGACGAGTACCGCATCGAGGGGGAGGTCGTGAGCCTCATCCCCCTCCGCAACCGGCGCCGCACACCCGACGGAGCCGAGCTGCTCACCCGCATCACCGAGGGTATGACCCGGTACCGCTGCGGCGAGCTCACCGGATGGGGGATGAGCGAGTACCTCGACCAGATCGTCGACGGATCCCCCGTCGGACCCGACATCCGCGAAGGGGTGTGGACATGAGGGCCGAGACGCTCACCGTGACCGCCGAGGGGCCACGGGGTCGGATCGTGTTGAACCGGCCCAACCGCCTCAACGCCTTGTCGACGGCGTGCCTCGAGGAGCTGGCGGCCGCCGCCGCCTGGTTCGACGCCCGCCCCGAGGTCAAGGTGGTCACCGTCACCGGGGCGGGGCGGGCCTTCACCGCTGGCGCCGACCTCGAGGCCTTCGGGTCCTCCGCCGGGGGCGACGCCCCCACCGCCCGCGACGCCGCCGACGCCGGCCGCCGCATGGCGGAGGCCATCGAGTCGATGGGGGCGGTCACGGTGGCGGGCATCCACGGCCACTGTGTGGGGGGCGGGCTGGTGCTGGCCGCCGCCTGCGACCTGCGCGTCGCCACCCGGGGTGTCCGCTTCTCCATTCCCGAGGTCGACCTCGGGATCCCCTTGGCCTGGGGCGGCATCCCCCGCCTCGTGCGCGAGATCGGTCCCGCCGCCACCCGAGACCTCGTGTTGACCTGCCGCCCCTTCGGTGCCGACGAGGCCCTCGCGTTGGGCTTCGTGAACCGCATCGTCGACGACGACGGGCTCGAGGAGGCCCTCGACGAGCTGGCCGGGGTGCTGGCGGCCAAGTCGACCTTCACCCTGCGGGCCACCCTGGAGGCGGTCGACGCCGCCGCCGAGGCGATGGTGTCGACCCGCTTCGCCTGGTCCGACGCCGACGCCTTGATGACCGCCCTGCACGATCCCGAGTCCCGCGAGGTCGCCCGGCGGTATCTCGCCGCCCGTGGGCGCTGATCCCGACCGGCCCTCCCCCGCCGTCGCCTCCCGCCGGGCCCGTCCCGCCGACGTCCCCGTCGTCGTCGCCGTCGGGCTCTTCGTGGCCCTGGGCCTGCCCGACGGCGTCCTGGGCACGGTGTGGCCATCTCTGCGCGACGACCTCGGCGCCACCCAGTCGGGTCTCGGTTTCCTGGCGGCCGCCGCCACCACCGGCTACGTGGCGGCCAGCCTGACCTCGGGGAGGGTGGCGGCCCGCCTCGGCCCCGGCTCGACCCTGGCCGCCGGCGCCGCCGTGGGGGTCGTCGCCCTCACCGGGATCGCCGCCTCCCCCGCCTGGGCGGCGGTCGTGGCCGCCCACCTCCTGCTCGGCGTCTCGCTCGGCACCGTCGACGCCGGCGGCAACGCCTGGATGGCGCTCGCGCGCGGGCCGGGCCCCCTGCATCTCCTGCACGCCGGCTTCGGGGTGGGCGCCACCGCCGGGCCCCTGGTGGCGACGGCTTTCGTGGCCGACGCCGATCCGGGCCGGTGGCGCTGGGCCTACGCCAGCGTGGTGGTGGTGCAGCTCATGGCCCTCGTCGCCGTCGTCGCCACCCGCCACCGCTTCGCCCCCACGTCCACGCGGGTCGCGGCACGTGGCGGGGCCGCACCGACGGGTCACCGCGGGGGCGGCGACCGGGACGACGAGCACCGCGGCGGCGTTCCCCGGCGCCGCCTCCTGACCCTGGTGCTCGTGTGGTTCGCCGTCTACGTGGGGGCCGAGGTCGCCGTCGGCCAGTGGACCTTCACCCTGTTCACCGAGGGGCGCGGCTGGCGCGACGCCCACGCCGGCGTGCTGGTCGCCACCTACTGGGGCGGACTGTTGGCGGGCCGGGTGGTGGTCGGCCTCGTCGGCGAGCGCCTCGACCTGGACCGGCTCCAGCACCGCTCGACCCTGATGGCGGCCGCCGCGGCTGTGGTGTTGTGGCTCGATCCGGCCGGGGCGGGCTGGACGGCGGTGCCCGTGCTGGGGCTGGGCTTCGCCACCCTGTTCCCCCTCATGGTGAACCGCACCCCGACCCTGGTGGGGCGTGACGCCACGGCGACGACGGTGGGACGCCAGCTCGCCGCCTCGGCCGCCGGCATGACCGGTGCCCCTCTGGCGATCGGGATCCTCGCCGACCGTCGCGGGATCCAGGTGGCGCCGGTGGCCGTCGTGGTTCTCACCGTCGCCCTCACGCTGGTGTGGTGGGCGATCCGGCGCTTCGGGGGCGTCGGGGCCCCGTCGTGAGGGTCCCCGCCCGGCGCGGCCGGGCCGGTCAGCGCGGCTCGTCTCCCGGGGGACGGGTGAGGGCGGCGGCCAGCGACGACAGGGCCACACCCCGACGGGCGTGGACGAGGTCGTCGCGCTCGAGCCCGTTGGTGAGGTAGGCGAAGGACAGACCGGTGGCCGGATCGGCCCACGCCTTTTGGCCCTTGGCCCCGCCGTGACCGAAGGCGGCGGGCGAACTCCCGTGACCGTGGCCGCGCAGGGTCGCCTTGCCGTCGTCGCCGGCGAGGACGAAGGCGTAGGTCCGATGGGCCTCGACCCCGAGCCAGTCGGGGTGGTCCTGGCGGATGATCTCGAACACGTCGGCCCGCAGGGCGGCGGGCACGATGGTGCCGTCGTCGTGGAGGAGGGCCTGGTACCAGCGGGCGAGGTCGGCGGCGGTGGCGATGCCACCCCCGGCGGGATGGCCGGCGGCCCGGGCGGCGGGGTCGTTGAAGGCCAGCAGGGCGTCGTCGGTGACCTCGGTGACGGGCAGGGAGTCGACACCCCAGGCCCGGGCCAGTTCGGCCGGGTCGGGGGCCTCGCCGACACCGACGACGTCGAGGATGTCGTCGTGGTCGTCGGGATCGATGGCGAGGATGCGGGGCACGCCGGCGGGGGCCAGGACCTCGTCGGTCACGACGTC
>RFFY01000345.1 GCA_003697065.1 Actinomyces sp.
CGGGGGGCGCCTCGCTGGGCACGGGGGCGGCCGTCGCCGTGTCGTCGGCACCGGCGTCGGCTGGCTCCGCCGTCTCGGCCGTCACCTTCTTCGTCGTCTTCTTCGCCGCCTTGGTGGCGGTCTTCTTGGCCGTCTTGGCCGTCTTGGCCGCCGCCTTCTTCGTTGTCTTCTTGGCGGTCTTCTTCGCCGCCTTCTTGGCGGGCTCCGGTTCGGCCGGCTGCTCGTCGCGCACCAGGCCCTCGCGGTGGGCCTTGCGGCGGACACGGTCGGCCTGGGGCTCGACGATGCTCGAGGCGTGGCTCTTGACCCCGATCCCGAGCGCGTCGCACAGATCGAGCGTCTCCTTGTTGGTCAGCCCGAGTTCGCGTGCGAGTTCGTAGACGCGGATCTTTCCAGCCACAGGTGGGTGTCGTCCCTCTTCGTCGTCGGTGGCCCGTCGGCCGCCGAACATTGTCGCGCACCCCACGGGGGAGTACGCCTCCGGGTCAGACCGGACCGTACGGACAGTCCGGCGGGCCGGGTGGCCACGAGTCGTGGAGCCTAGCGAGCTCGGCTGCGTTCGCCTCGAATCGCAGGGCCCGTCCCAGCGCCCGACGCTTCACGGCCAGCTCGAGGCAGGCCCGCGAGGGCCCGACCCACGCCCCGCGCCCCGGCCCCGGGCCGAGCGCCAGGCCGTCGGAGGTGCGCCGGAGGCGAACCAGGGCCGAGGCGGGGAAACGCCGGCGGCAGGCGACGCAGGTGCGGACCGGTTCGCTCAGGGTCAGCCCGCCGCCTCGTCGTCGGCGGCCGGGGCCTCGGCGTCGGCATCGGCTGGGGCGTCGGCATCGGCTGGGGCGTCGGCATCGGCGGGGGCGTCGCCGTCGGCGTCGGCGGCCGGAGCCTCGGCATCGGCATCGGCGGCCGGGGCGTCGTCGGGCTGCCCGGCCGTCTCACCCGCCGCCTCGTCGCCGCCGTCCTCGTCGGCGCTGTTCTCGGCACCGTCGGTGGTGGCCTCGGCCACCACCTCGGACCACTCGGCGGCCGAGAGGGCCTCGCCCCCGTCGGCGGGCTTCCAGACCTGCTCACCGGTCTCGGGGTCGGTGACCCACTCGCCCTCGGCCCACTCCACGTCACCGTAGGCGGCCTCGGCCTCAGCCTGGGACTCCGACTTGATGTTGATACCCCACCCGGTCAGGCGCGACGCCAAGCGGGCGTTCTGACCCTCCTTGCCGATGGCGAGGGAGAGCTGGTAGTCGGGCACGATCACGTCGCAGTCACCGGTCTCGTAGTCGGGCCGCACCTCGGTCACCTTGGCCGGCGAGAGAGCCTTGGTGATGTACTCCTCGAGGTCCTCGCTGAAGGGGATGATGTCGATCTTCTCCCCGTGCAGCTCGTTGACCACCTGACGCACCCGGGCGCCCCGGGCGCCCACGCAGGCACCCACGGGGTCGACGTTGGGATCGTTGGACCACACGGCGATCTTGGTGCGGTGCCCCGGCTCGCGGGCGCACGCCTTGATCTCGACCACCCCGTCGGCGATCTCGGGCACCTCGAGCTCGAAGAGGCGCTTGACCAGGCCCGGATGGGTCCGGCTCACCACGATCTGGGGGCCCTTGGCCGTCTTGCGGACCTCGACGATGTAGGCCTTCAGACGGGCGTTGGGATCGGGCCGCTCGTAGGGCACCTGCTCGGACTGGGGCAACAGGGCCTCGACCCGTCCCAGGTCGAGCAGGGTGTAGCGGGCGTCGGTCTGTTGGACCATGCCCGTGACGATGTCGCCCTCGCGGCCGGCGTACTCCTCGTACTTGAGCTCCCGCTCGAACTCCCGGATCCGCTGGCTCATCACCTGGCGCGCCGTCTGGGCGGCGATACGACCGAAGTTGTCGGGGGTGACGTCGTACTCGTCGCCGATCGGTTCGCCGTCCTCGTCGAGATCCTGGGCATAGACCCGGAACTCCATGGTGTCGGGGTCGATGGTCACCCAGGCGTACTCGTGGGCTCCCGGCATGCGCTTGTAGGCCGACTCCAGGGCATCGGCCAGGGCCGCGAAGAGCGCGTCGACGGAGATCCCCCGCTCGGCGGCGAGGGCCTGGAGGGCTTCGAGCATCTCGGCGTTCATGGCGTGCTGGCCTCTTTCTTGCTGGGGCGATCGGTGGATCGGGAGCGACGCCCCGACGGGCGCGGGGGCGGCCCCCACTCGAACACGGTGCGGGCCCGGGCGATGTCGTCGTGGGCGATGCGACGGACCCCGCCGTCGTCGGTGCGGACCTCGATCCCGTCGTCGTCCACGGCGACGAGGACCCCGCGTACGCGCCGGTCGCCCTCGACGTGGGGGCGGGTCTTCACCCGGATCTCGGTGTCGAGCGCCGACCGGAAGTGCTCGACCGTGCGCAGGGGCCGTTCGAGACCGGGACTGGAGACTTCGAGGGTGTAGCGACCGGGGACGGGATCGTGGTCGTCGAGGGTGCGCCCGATGAGGCGGGTCAGGCGGGCCAGGGTGTCGAGGTCGACGCCGCCGGCCCGGTCGACGAGGACCCGCACGACCCCGCCGTTGTGTTCGACGTCGTAGAGTTCGGCGTCCTCGGCGGCCACGAGGGGCGCGACGAGCTCGCGGACCCGGTCGACCACGGCCATGGCGCCTCCTTCCCTCGTTCGTGCCGGTCTCGTGTCGGTGTTCGTCGAGCCGACGGACCCCCGACGGGGCCCACCGGCCGGCGCCCGTGGCTCCAACCACCAGAGGCGTGGGCCGGGCCCACGCCTCTTCCGTCGCCGGAGATCGAACGCGCCGACCAGTATACCGTGGCCGGCGAGCTCGGATCGGGGCCGGTCCGCGCCGGCGTTGCCGCCGGGACGGGGGCCTCAGCGTCGCGCCAATCCCGCCCGCCCCACGGCCGCCACGAAGTCCTCGTGCACACCCGCGAGGATGAGGCGTTCACCGTCGAGGCGCAGATCGGGGGTGAGCGCGCCCCGGGCCCAGCTCGCCGCCACCCACAGGGCGGCCGACACGCACGTGATGGCCAGGCCCACCACCAGCAGCCCGGGGGTGCGCGACAGGGCCAGCCCGGCGGCGGCCCCGGCCACCGTCCCCACGATCCCGTCCCGGCGGGCCCGCTCGACGCGGTGACGGCGCCGGAACTCGCGCTCGGTGTGGGGCAGGTGCACCGTCACCTCGTCGCGGAACCAGTCGCTGGTCAGCGCCAGCAGGAGCCAGCCCGGAGGTCCCAGCAGCACGAGGACCCACCCGATCCCCAGCGAACCGGTGGCGACGGCGACCGGGACGTAGCCGTCGGCGGAACGACCCGACCGCACCGACACCGCAGGAAGGCGACGGTCGCGGGCCGCGGCCAGCGGGACGGTCACCGTGGCCACGGCGACCCCGCCCGGGCGGCGACGCGGGCCGACCGGCCCCGCGTCAGGATCGGGTCCCCCGCCGGATCTCGGCCACCACGGCCTCCCGATCGTTGGCGTCGTCGCCCCGCTCGTCGAGATTGCGCCGCCGGTCCTCCTCGGCGGCCCGACGGGCGGCGTCGCGCGTGGCCCGGGCCCGCTCGAGGGCGGCGTCGGCTCCGTGCTCGGTGATGAACTCGGCCCACTCGACGAGGGTCTCGACCATCTCGTCCTCGGGGACCACGGCCACGTTCTCGCCCCGGACGAACAGGTGACCCCGCCGGTGGCCGGCGGCGATCCCGAGGTCGGCATCGCGGGCCTCACCGGGGCCGTTCACGACACACCCCATCACCGCCACCTGGAGAGGGATCTCCCGCTCGCCGAAGGCCTCCAGCGCCCGGCGGGCCACCCCGACCACGTCGATCTCGGCCCGCCCGCAGCTCGGACAGGCGATGAGGTCGACGTTGCGCCGCTCGCGCAGGCCCAGGATCTCGAGGAGCTGGCGCCCCACCCGGGCCTCCTCGACGGGATCGGCCGTCAGGGAGTAGCGGATGGTGTCGCCGATGCCCTCGGCCAGCAAGGTGGCGATACCCGCGGTGGCCTTCAGGGTCCCCACCGGCGGCGGCCCGGCCTCGGTCACCCCCAGGTGCAGGGGATGGTCGGTCTCGTCGGCGAGGAGGCGGTAGGCGGCGATCATGAGGGGCACGTTCGAGGCCTTGACCGAGATCTTGACGGCGTCGAAGTCGACCTCGGCGAAGTAGGCCAGCTCGCGGCGCGCCGATTCGACCATCGCCTCGGGGGTCACGCCCAGACGGTCGTCGTAGAGGTCGGGGTCGAGCGAACCGGCGTTGACCCCGATGCGGATCGGCACCCCCCGGTCGCGGGCCTCCCGGGCGATGGTGCGGATGTGGGTCGGGTTGCGGATGTTGCCCGGGTTGAGGCGCAGGCAGTGCACCCCGGCTTCGAGGGCGGCCAGGGCCATACGGTGCGAGTTGTGCACGTCGGCCACGATCGGTACCGGTGAGCGGGGCACGAGGCGGGCCAGGCCCTCGGCGGCCTCGGGCCGGTTGCAGGTGCAGCGCACGATGTCGGCGCCGGCGGCGGCGAGGGCGTAGATCTGGCGCAGGGTGGCCTCGTGGTCGGCGGTCCGGGTGACCGTCATGGACTGCACCGTGATCGGCGCGCCCCCGCCGACGGGCACCGAGCCCACCATGATCCGGCGGGTGCGGCGTCGGGGGAAGGTCGAGTCGAACTCCATCGCCGCCGACGCTACCGACCTCAGCGCCCGAGATCGACGGGATCGACGATGTCGCGGACCAGGGCCAGGACACCGACGAACACCAGCACGGCGAACACGGCGTAGGTGAGGGGGAGCAGCTTGGCGGCATCGGCGTGGTAGGGCCGGCCGGGACGGGAACGGAGCCGCTCGTAGGTGGCGACCGCCACGTGACCGCCATCGAGGGGGAGCAGGGGCACCAGGTTGAACACCCCGACGAACACGTTGAGCAGCACGAGGAAGCCGAGCAGGCCCTCGAGGCCCTCCTCGGCCACCGCCGCCCCCACGCGAGCGGCCCCGTAGATGGACAGGATGCGGTTCTCGTCGGGATCTTCGGCGTTCAGACGGCGGGCCTCGATCTCGCGGGCCGTCAGGGGTGCCCCGACGTCGATGCTGGTGTCGTTGGCCTCGAAGGTGCCGCTCACGAAGTCGCTCAGGCCGCCGGGGGTGAAGAAGCGTCCGATCGAGGTGGCCGACGTCCACGCCAGGTCGCCGAACTGGACGAGGGACTCGCGCCCGGCGGCGAGCACGCCGAGTCGTTCGCGCTCGCGCACTCCCCCCACGCCGAAGAAGCCCTCGACCGCCTCGTCGCGAGGGACGAGTTCCTCGACGACGACGCCGTCGAGGGCGAACACGCCCCCGTTCTCGACCACGACCTCGAGTGGTTCGCCGATGCGGTCGCGTACCCGCTCGACGAAGTCGTCCCATCCCGTCACGTCGACCCCGTCGACCTGCAGGATGCGGTCGCGTTCGACGAGGCCGACGATGCCCTCCGCCCCGCGGGCGGTGAGGCGCTCCCCGATGGTCACCCGACGTTCGAGGGTCCGACCGTCACGCTCGACGACGACCGTGACCGTCTCGCCCGGCCGCTGCGACACGAGCTCGCCGAACTGTTCGAAGGAGGTGACGGGGACGCCGTCGAGGCTGACGATGTGGTCGCCGGGTTCGACACCGGCCTCCTCGGCGGCGCTGCGGGGTGAGACGGCCGCCACCTCCCAGGCCGTGTCGCTGGCCCGTCCGTAAGCGACGAACAGGACGAACAGCAAGGCGATGGCCAACAGGAAGTGCATGGTCGACCCGGCGAGGGCCACCAGCAGGCGCCGGGGGTAGGTCTGGTTGCGGTAGGCGCGGGGTTCGTCGGCGGGATCGACCTCGTCGAGGTTGTTCATGCCGATGATCCGCACATACGCCCCGGCGGGAATCGCCTTGACCCCGTATTCGGTCTCGCCCCGCCTGAAGGACCACACACGGGGCCCGAAGCCGATGAAGAACTCGGTCACCTTCATGCCCGACCAGAGGGCGGTCAGGTAGTGGCCCAGCTCGTGCAGGAAGATCATGACGATGATCGCCAACACGACGATCAGCCAGCTCAGACCCCCCACCAGGCCCAGGGCCACGATGAGGCCCACCAGGCCGATGAGGCCCGCCCAACCCTGCTGGATCACCTCGGTGTCGGGAGCCCGTCCGCGATCCGCCGGCGGCGCCGGCGTCGTGGTCACGCCGGGCCTCCCGCCGGCGCCGGGATCCGCTCCACCAGGGCGCGGGCGCACTCGCGGGCACGACGATCGGCCTCGAGCACGGCCTCGAGCGAATCCGCCGGCCACCCGGGCCAGGCGTCGAGGGCCGCCCGGAGGGTCTCCTCGATCCCCAGCCAACCCAGCTCGCCGTCGAGGAAGGCGGCGACGGCCACCTCGTTGGCGGCACTGAACCAGGCGGGTGCCGTCCCCCCCGCCCGTCCGGCGGCGTAGGCGAGGTCGAGACAGGCGAAGGTCTCGCGGTCGGGCGGGGCGAACTCGAGGGTGCGGGCCTCGCCCCAGTCGAGGGCACCGAAGGCGACGTCGAGGCGGTCGGGCCACGCCAGGGCGTAGCCGATGCACATCCTCATGTCGGGCCGGGAGAGCTGGGCCACCGTGGAGCCGTCGCTGAAGGTCACCATCGAGTGCACGATCGACTGGGGATGCACCACGACCTCGATGTCGTCGTAGTCGACCCCGAACAGCTCGTGGGCCTCGATGACCTCGAGGCCCTTGTTCACCAGGGTCGAGGAGTCGACGGTGATCTTGGGTCCCATCGACCAGGTGGGGTGGGCCAGGGCCTCGGCGACCGTGATCGAGCCCAGCTCGGCCCGGGTCCGTCCCCGGAACGGCCCCCCGCTGGCGGTGAGAACGAGGCGCCCGACCCGCTCCGGCACGGTGTTGGCCCGCAGGCACTGGTGGATGGCGCAGTGCTCGCTGTCGACCGGGACCAGTTCGGCGCCGGGCGTGTCGCGCACGGCGGCCACCACGGGCCCGGCGGCGATGAGCGACTCCTTGTTGGCCAAAGCGAGACGTCGGCCGGCGCCCAGGGCGGCGAGGGTCACCGGGAGCCCGGCGAAGCCGACGACGGCGTTCACCACCACGTCGGCGCTCACCGCCGCCTCGGCCAGGGCGTCGGGACCGGTCACGACCTCGACACCGGGGCCGAGACGCTCGCGGACCTCGGCCGCCCGGTCGGGATCGGGTACGGCCACCAGCTCGGGACCGACGGCGCGCGCCTGGTCGACCAGGGCGTCGACCGAGCGGCCCGCCGCCAGGGCCACCACCCGGAAGCGCTCGGGTGCGGCGGCGACGACCTCGAGGGTCTGGGTGCCGATCGAGCCCGTCGAGCCCAGCACGGCGACGGTGGTGGGGGCGGCCATCACCTCGACGCTAGACCCTCACCACCGCGACCGGACGTCACCGGCGGCCCGGCTGTCAGAACAGCACCACCCGGGCGACGAACCAGGTGGTGGGCAGCACGAACAACATGCTGTCGAAGCGGTCGAGCACCCCGCCGTGACCCGGCAGGAGCGAACCCATGTCCTTGACCCCGAGGTCGCGCTTGAGCAGGGACTCGGTGAGGTCGCCCAGGGGCGCCACGACCGCCGCCGCCACACCGAGGGCGAGGGACTCGACGAAGCCACCGGGCAGATCGGCGAAGGGGGCGGGCTTGCCGAGGATCCCCATGACCACGCCCACGCCCACGGCCGCCGCACAACCCCCGATGAGGCCCTCGACGGTCTTGTTGGGGCTGGCGGGCGACAAGGGGGTGCGACCCGCCGCCCGTCCCACGAAGAGACCGCCCACGTCGTAGGCGACCGTGACCAAGATGGCGGCGGTGAGCAGGCCGGTGCCGTGGCCGGGTACGGCCAGCATCACCGCGGCGTACGAGCCGAGAACCCCGATCCACACGATCCCCAGCAGGGTGGACGCGAGACCCCGCAGGGGCCCTTCGGGTCCGACCCCGGTCAGATACCACAGGCCGCCGAAGATCACGCTGAGCACCAGCACCACCGGAATCGCCTGCTCACCCCGCCAGTACACGGCCAGGGGCAGGGTCACGCAGCCGGCCAGCCCCAACAGGACCGCCGGCTGATAGCCGGCCATCCGCAGGGCGTTGAACAACTCGACCGCGGCCAGCCCCAAGGCGATGGTGACGACGACCATGGCCGCCGCCGTCCCCACCGACATGGCCCCGAGGATGACGGCCGCCAGCACCACGCCCACCACCACGGCGCTGCCCATGTCGCGCTCGCCGCCGTCGGGGACGAGGGGCGCCGCACCCGCCACCCCCGCGCTCGGCGCCGGGGCGCCCCGACCCGGGGCGTACTCCTCGTCGAAGCCGAAGAAGTCGTCGGCGGCGGGGCCGAGCTCCTCGGGGGCACC
>RFFY01000346.1 GCA_003697065.1 Actinomyces sp.
CACGATGAGCGGCGAGGGTGTCGACGCGGCCCTGGTGGCCGAGCGTCTGGCGGGCGTGCGGTCGCGACTGGAGGCGGCGGGTGGCGGCGACGTGCGCATCGTGGCGGTCACCAAGGGCTTCGGGCCCGACGCGGTCGAGGCGGCGGTGGCGGCCGGGCTCGACGACATCGGGGAGAACTACGCCCAGGAGTGCGTCGCCAAGCTGGAGGCCGCCCACCCGATCCGGCGTCCGCGCGTCCATTTCATCGGTCGCCTCCAACGCAACAAGGTCCGCCGCCTCGCCGGCGTGGTCGACGTGTGGCAGACGATCGACCGCCCCGAGCTGGGCCGGGAGCTGGCCCGTCGGGCGCCGGGGGCGCGGGTGCTCGTCGAGGTGAACATCAGCGGCGAGGCGGCCAAGGGGGGCGTCGAACCGGCGGCCGCGCCCCGCCTCGTGGGCGAGCTGGGCGAGCTCGGACTCGACGTCGTCGGGCTGATGGGCATCGGCCCCCTCGCCGAGCCCGAGGCGGCCCGGCCCGGGTTCCGGCTCCTGCGTGGCCTCGTCGACGAGTTGGGCCTGGCCGAGTGCTCGATGGGGATGAGTGCCGACCTGGAGGTGGCGGTCCAGGAGGGCTCGACCATGGTGCGCATCGGTCGGGCCCTGTTCGGTGAGCGGCCGCCGCGCCCGGGCGGGGGGTGAGGGCGGATGTCACGGCCCGGCGCCCACCCCCGGCTAGATTGACGGGAGCGAGGAGGGGCGATGACGTCCATGTTGAAGAAGGCCATGATCTACCTGGGCCTCGGGCCCGACGAGGCCTACGAGCAGGATCCCCACCTGCGCCAGATGGAGGCCGAGGCCGACGGGGTCGGCGACGTCACCACCGCACCCCCGCGCCCCGTCGCCCGACCCACGGTGCGCCCGGCGCCGCCCGCGGGACCCGCGGGCCGTCCGGTCACCGCGGCTCCGGTCACGCCGGCTCCGGCCGCCTCCGGGTCGACGGGAACCGTCCGTCCCATGCCGCGCCCGGTACCCGGCACCAGCCCCCCGAGGGAGGCGCCACGTCAGGCCGCGCCGGGCGGGCCGGCCGGCACCGGTGTCGCGGCCGGACCGGTTCCCCGACCGGGCCCCGCCGTGCGCACCATCGGTCCCGTGTCGGCCACTCCCCACACGGTGTCGCCCCGTTCCTTCAACGACGCCCCCGAGATCGGCGACACCTTCAAGTCGGGTCGCCCCGTGATCGTCAACCTCCAGGACGTCGAGCGCGACCTGAGGCGCCGTCTCATCGACTTCTCCAGCGGTCTGTGTTACGCCCTGGGCGGCAAGATGAGCCGGGTCGCCGACCACGTCTTCCTGCTCACTCCCGCCGGGGTCGACCCCGAGCGGCCCGACCGGGACCAGCCGGTCTCGTGAGGGCGGCGGCGACCCCCGGGGGCGCACCCGAAGCGACCCGGCGACAGGGCGGTGCCCGGTGAGCGTGACCTACCTGATCTGCTTCGCCCTCAACGTCTACGTCTTCCTCATCTTCGCCCGCATCCTGTTGAGCTGGTTTCCCCTCGACCCCGACGGGACCATGGCGGCGGTGGCGGGCTTCCTCTTCGTCGTCACCGATCCCGTCCTCGGCCCCCTGCGCCGCGTCCTGCCGCCGGTGCGCCTGGGGGGGATAGGTCTCGACCTGTCTCCCATGATCGCCATCTTGGGCATCGTCATCGTGCAGGGGCTGATCTGCTGACAGGGGTTCCTCTGCCGACAGGGGCTCATCTGCCGACAGGGGTTCTGTCGTCGGACGATTGCCACGGTCGGCGCGCAGCGGACGTCTAGGCTCCGGCCATGGACGCTCTCAACGCGCTCTTCGAGAACATCGAGTTCAGCGAGCGGTGGCGGGGTTACGACCCGGCCGAGGTCGACGCCTACGTGGAGCGGGTGGCCCGGGCCGCAGCTCTCGTCCAGGGGCGTCTGCGCGAACTCCAGCAGAGGGTCGAGGCGGCCGAGGCCCGCCTGGCCGGCGGCGGTGGCGAGACGGAAGAGACCCTCAAGCGCACCCTGGTGCTGGCCCAGCGGACCGCCGACGCGGCGGTGGCCGAGGCCCGCGCCACCGCCGAGGCCCTGGTGGCCGAGGCCCGCGAACGCGCCGAGCGCCTCGTGGGCGAGGCGGAGGCACGCTCGGCGAAGGCGCGCAGCGAGGCGGAGGCCACCGCCGCCGCCCTGCTCCACGATGCCGAGGAGAGGGCCTCTCGTCTGCTGGCCGAGGCCGAGACCGACCGCCGTCGCATCCTGGCCGAGGCCGAACGCGAGGCCGATGCCGCGGCGCGGGCGGCCCGCGACCGCCTCGCCGACGAGGTTCGCCGCCTCGAGGAGCTGCGAGCCTTCCTCGCCGACGACGTCGAGCTCCTCGAGTCGCATCTGGCCACCGAACGCGAGCGACTGCGCCGCGAGGTCGCGGCCCTGAGCCGCCTGGTCGACGATCCCGAGGCCCTGCGGGCGGCGCCCGCCCCCGCCACCAGCGGGGTGGTCGTACCCCCCGAGCTGTTCGAGCCGGGTGCGCCGTCGGTGGGAGGGGCGGTCGGGGAGCCGAGCGACGAGGAACCGACGGCGAGCGACGAGAGTCTCGTGGCGAGCGACGGCGAGCCCACGGCGACCTACGAGGAGGTTTCCTGGTCCCTCGACGGGGCGATGCCCCCGCCTCGTCCGGACGACGTGGTCGGGGCCGAGGCCCTCGCCGAGCCGGCGTCGCTGGTCACCGACGTGGACGGGATGGACGAGGAGCCCGAACCCCTCGAGGTGCCCTTCACCGATCCCGGGCCCGCCGGGCTCGACGGCGGCGAGGTGGCCGATGCCCACGAGGTCGGCGTCGCAAGCGGTGCGGGGGGCGGTACCGACGAGGCGGCGCCGCCGATCATCGACCTGACCGAGGCGGCCCCGCCCCCGCCCTTCGTGACGGCCGCCGACCTCGACGCGGCCGGCGATGCACCGTCTGAAGCGGAGGTGCCGGCGGACCCGGAGGCGGCAGGTGAGAGCCTGGCGGACCTACCGCCGACGGTCGGCTTCGACGAGGCTGGAGCGGCGGGCGAGGCGTGGGCCGAGGTGGCCTGGGCCGACGAGACGGCCGACGGGGCGGCAGCGGAGCGCGGGTCCGAGGGCGATCGCTATCTCGATCAGTTGCGGGCCCTCGACGACGACGAGTACGCCGACGACGAGGATCCCCTCTCCTTGTTCTTCGCCGGCGACGAGGGGGACGAGGGCCGGTCGGGCTGGCTGGGTCGGCGTCGCTGAGTGACCCGACGATCTCCGGCGCCGCAGGGTGAGGCCCGAGCCGAGCTGACCGTCCGGGTCCACGCGGGAGCCCGTCGCACCCGGGTGCGCGCCGACGGGGACCTCGTGCGTGTCGAGGTGACGGCTCCCGCCGAGAAGGGCCGCGCCAACCGGGCTGTCGTGGAGGCGGTGGCCGATGCCCTGGGTGTACGGCGCTCGGCGGTCGAGATCGTCGCCGGGGTGACCCGGCGGGACAAGAGGATCGCCGTACGGGGGCTCGATCCCGACCGCCTGGCGGAGCGACTTGCCGCCCTCGCCGAGGGGCGGGGGGAGGTGTGACGCGGGACCCGCCGTACCGGTTCGCCTGACAGGCTCTGCCGCCACCTAGACTCCGCGGCCTGATCGGGGGCACCGAGCGCCCCCGCCTGTGACCGGAAGGATCCACGTGGCGACCCCGAAGAAGGCACCGGCGAAGAAGGCGGCGAAGAAGGCACCCGCGAAGAAGGCGGCGAAGAAGGCACCCGCGAAGAAGGCGCCGGCGAAGAAGGCGGCGAAGAAGGCGGCGAAGAAGGCACCCGCGAAGAAGGCGGCGAAGAAGGCGGCGAAGAAGGCGCCGGCGAAGAAGTGGGGCGGGCTGAGCCGCGACTTCGTCGAGAAGATGCGCAAGCGCCTGCTCGAGGAGCGGGCCCAGTACCTGCACTCCGCCGACCTGTTCCACAACGAGGCCGTCGCCCTCATGGAGGGACGTGAGCCCGGCGACGTCCAGTTCGACGAGGAATCCGGCGAGGGCGACACCCTGGCCGTCGAGCGTGAACGCGATCTCGCCCTGTCGGCCCAGGCCCGTGCCGCCGTCGAGCAGATCGACGCTGCTCTGGCGCGCATCGAGGACGGGACCTACGGGATCTGCGTCGTGTCGGGTCTGCCCATCCCCAAGGCCCGCCTGGAGGCCATCCCGTGGGCGGCCGAGCGGGTCGAGTACAAAGCGGGTGGTCTCGGTCGCCGCTGACCATGGACCCGGAACCGGACCAGGCGCGGCCCCGGTGACGACCCGGCGACGAGGCGAGGGTCGGCGGCCCGGGCTCCGACCGCTCCTCGTGGCCGCCCTCGCGGTCTACGCCCTCGACCAGCTCACCAAGTGGTGGGCCCTGGAGACCCTCGCCGACGGTCACACGATCGAGCTCGTCGGCTCCCTGCGCCTTCGTCTCGTCTTCAACACCGGTGCCGCCTTCAGCCTCGGTAGCGGTTTCGGGCCTCTGGTCGGTGTCGTCGTCCTCGCCATCGTCGTGGTCCTGATCCGAGCCGGTCGCACCGCACCCGACACCCGCACCGCCGTCGTGCTCGGTGTCGTCGCCGGCGGGGCGGTCGGCAATCTCAGCGATCGACTCCTCCGCGACGGTGACGGGTTCTTGTCAGGCGCGGTCGTCGACTTCATCGATCTTCGCTGGTGGCCGGTGTTCAACGTGGCCGACATCGCAGTGGTCTGCGGAGGCCTCGCCCTCGCCCTGGTGCTCGGACGGGGATCACCGTCCCCGCCCGCCCCGGGGTCACCGGACGGGACATGAGCAGAGGGCGGCGATGAGCGGGGCGGACGGCAACGTCGTCGACGTCGTACCCGACGCCCTCGACGGGGAGCGGCTCGACCGGGCCGTGGCCCTCATGGCGGGGGTGAGCCGGTCGGTGGCCGCCCGGCTCGTGGCCGATGGCCGTGTGCGCGTCGCTGGTCGGGTCGTGACGGCCCCGGCCTCCCGCCTGAGTGCGGGTGACGAGCTCGCCGTCGAGCTTCCGCCCCCTGTCGACGCCAGGCCCACCCCCGACCCCTCCGTCGTCGTCGACCTCGTCCACGTCGACGACGACCTGATCATCGTCGACAAGCCCGCCGGTCTCGTCGTGCATCCCGGACACGGCCACACCGGTGGGACCCTCGTGCACGGCCTCCTCGCCCGCTTCCCGGAACTGGCCGACGTCGGCGAGCCCCACCGCCCCGGGATCGTCCACCGCCTCGACCGGGGGACCTCGGGTCTGTTGGCCGTGGCCCGCACCGCCGAGGCGCACCGGCGCCTGACCGATGCCTTCGCCCAGCGGCGGGCGGGGCGGATCTACCTCGCCCTCGCCTGGGGCGCGCCGGAGACCGAGGCGGGCACCGTCGAGGCACCGGTGGGGCGCTCCAACCGACATCCCACCCGGATGACCGTCACCACCCGGGGCCGCGACGCCGTCACCCACTACCGGGTCCTGGCCCGCTCCGATCGTCCCCGGCCCGTCGCCCTGCTGCGCTGCCGACTCGAGACGGGCCGCACCCACCAGATCCGGGTTCATCTCGCCGCTATCGGCCATCCCGTCGTGGGCGACCGCGACTACGGCGGTGCCCGGCCCGGGCTGGATCCCGGCCGCCCCTTCCTCCACGCCGCCGTGCTGCGCGTCCCCCATCCCCGCACCGGCGAGACGATCGAGGCCGTGTCGCCCCTGCCGGCGGAGCTCGTCGCCGTCGCCGCAAGCTGCGGCATTCCCCCGATCGATCCCCGCCGCCTGGCCGCCGGGGACTGACGGGGTCAGGTCTCGGGCCAGGCGGCCTCGCCCCGGGCCATCTCGGCGATGTCGGCCAGGGTGAAGGAGTCGAGGAAGCGCCGCATGTGGGCGCCGGCCGCGCCCCAGATGGCCAGCAGGACGCACTGGCCCTCGTGGTCACAGGCACCACCCGTGTGGGGCTCGCCGAAGTCACCGGCGGTGATCGGACCGTCGACGGCGCGCACGATCTCCGACAGGCGGATGTCGGACGGGTCCCGGGCCAGCACGTAGCCGCCCCCGACGCCCCTCTTGGAGCGCACGATCCCCGCTCCCTTCAAGGCGAGCAGGATCTGCTCGAGGTAGGGCTGGGGGAGAGCGGTGCGCTCGGCGATCTCGCGCACCGAGGTCGGCCCGCCCCCGTCGTGGAGCGCGAGCGACAACAAGGCGCGCGAGGCGTAGTCTCCCCGGGTCGATACCCGCATGCTGTCATCCTAGGTTGCCCCCACCGCCGAGCCGGGAGCTCGTGTCACCGTCATGCTCCAGAGCGGACCCTCCTCCTCCGATAGGAGCCCGATGCCCACCGGACAGACCGCCCCGGACACCGCGAGCGCCGAGCCGGTGCTTCCCGCCTTCGGTCGGGGGTGCGTCACCGATCTCGTCCCCGTGCTGCTGGGCGACGTCGAGGACGCACCGTGGATCGACCCGGCCGTCCGGGAGGCCCGCAGTGTCGTGCTTCTCGTCTGCGACGGCCTGGGCTGGAACCAGATCCGACGTCACCGCCACCGCCTGCCGACCCTGGCGGGGCTGAAGGGCGGCCCGATCACCACGGTGGCGCCCTCGACCACGGCCACGGCCCTGACCTCGATCGCCACCGGTGAGCCGCCGGGCCGGCACGGGGTCGTCGGCTACCGCATCCGGACCGCCGGCGAGATCCTGAACGTCCTGCGTTGGGCGACGCCGAGTGGCGACGCCCGGCGCTCGATCGTGCCCGAGAACCTCCAACCCGACCAGGCCTTCCTCGGTCATCATCCTCCCGTGGTGACCCGCGCCGAGTTCGCCGGGAGCGGGTTCAGCCGGGCCCACCTGGCCGGGAGCCGGCTCGTCGGCTACCGGACGGTGTCCACGATGGTGGTGGAGATCGGGCGCCTCGTCCGCGCCGGTGAGCCCTTCGTGTACGCCTACTACGACGGTCTCGACAAGGTGGGCCACGAGTACGGTCTCGACATCCACCACGACGCCGAACTGGAGGCCATCGACCGCCTGATCGGCGACATCGCCGAGTCGCTGGGGCGCGACGCCGCTCTCGTCGTCACCGCCGACCACGGCCTGGTGGACAGCCGGGACCACGCCGTCGACGTCGATCCCGAGGTACGGGGCCTGGCCACGGCCGAGTCGGGTGAGGCGCGCTTTCGCTGGCTCCACGTCCCCGAGTCCCGCCGTGACGAGCTGGTGGCCGCGGCCCGGGAGCGCCACGGCGAGCAGGCCTGGGTCCGCACGGCCGACGAGATGATCGAGGAGGGCTGGTTCGGTCCCGAGGTCACACCGGCGGCCCGGGCCCGGCTGGGAGACGTGGCTCTGGTGGCCCGGGACCGGTGGGCGTTCACCGATCCCGCCGACACCGGTCCCATCGAACTGGTCGGGCGCCACGGCTCGGTGACCGCCGACGAGATGTACGTTCCCGCCCTGACCCTGACGACCTAACCTGATCGTCCCCGGTGCCGCGTCGGCCGAGCCGAGCCGTCGCGACACCCCGACCGCCCCCCGACCCGAGGCCCGCGATGACGTCAGAATCCCCGCCCACCGACGCGCCCGCGACCCCGACGACGGCCATCACCCCCGAGGTCGTCGATCCCGCCGCGACCGACGGGGTCGACGAGACCGACCGGGAGAGCGCCGGGGAGAGCATCGACCGGCCGGCGAAGGTGATGCGGCTGGGGACGATGGTCCGCCACCTGCTCGAGGAGCTGCGCAGCGACGGGCTCGACGAACCCAGCCGCGACCACCTGAGGCGGATCCACCGCACCGTCGTCGAGGAGCTCGGCGACGCCTTGTCCCCCGAGCTGAGCGAGGAGCTCGGTCGCCTGGCCGTCGATCTCGAGGGCGACGCCACGCCCTCGCCCGACGAGCTGCGTATCGCCCATGCCCAGCTCGTGGGTTGGCTCGAGGGCCTCGTTCAGGGGATGCAGGCCATGCTCGTGGCTCAGCAGATGGCGGCCCAGAACCAGCTGGCGTCGATGCGGGCCCAGCTGCCCGCCGGCGACGACGAGCGACCCGGGACCTATCTGTGACGCCCCCGGACCCCGGTGACGGGGGACCGTGGCGACCCTGGGCGGGGGCGGGGACGGCGCGACGGGGTGGCGTGGACCCGGGAGCGCGACGCGGCTAGGTTCACGGAATCACAGGCGTGTGATTCGTCCACAGGGTGATCCACAGGACGACCGGGCGACCGCGGAGGACCGATGGGGGCGTCGTTCACCCACCTGCACGTGCACACCGAGTACTCGATGCTCGACGGCGCCTCGCGTCTCGACGACGTGGTGGCGGCTGCCGCTGCCGACGGCCAACCCGCCCTCGGGATCACCGACCACGGCAACATGTACGGGGTCCTCGACTTCTACCGGACCTGCCACGAGCACGGCATCAAGCCCGTCATCGGCACCGAGGCCTACATGGCCCACGAGTCCCGCTTCGAGCGCCCCAGCCGGCGGGGACGCCTCGACGACTCCGGCGGCGACGTCGACGGGGGCCGCAAGCTCTACTACCACCTCACCCTTCTCGCCGAGACCGACGTGGGGTACAAGAACCTCATCCAGCTGGCGAGCCGGGCCTTCCTCGAGGGCTACTACTACAAGCCCCGGGTCGACTGGGAGCTCCTCGAGCGCCACAGCGAGGGTCTCATCGCCACCACCGGGTGCCTCGGCGGCCAGGTCCTGCAGAGCCTGCTGCGCGACGACTTCGACGAGGCCCTCGCCAAGGCCGCCCGCCTCCAGGACATCTTCGGGCGCGACAACCTCTTCGTCGAGATCCAGGACCACGGCATCCCCGATCAGCACCGCACCAACCCCCGTCTCCTCGAGATCGCCCGCCGGATCGACGCCCCCCTGCTCGCCACCAACGACAGCCACTACACCCATCGCCACGACGCCGAGGCGCACGACGCCCTCCTGTGCGTGCAGACGGGGTCCCTGCTGTCGGACACCGACCGCTTCCGCTTCCACGGCGACCAGCACTATCTGAAGAGCGCGGCCGAGATGCGCTCCTTGTTCTCGGGGGTCGAATCGGCGTGCGACAACACCTTGTGGATCGCCGAACGCGCCGACGTGACCATCCGCTTCGGCGACCCCCAGCTCCCCGATTTCCCCCTCCCGGAGGGTTTCGCCAGCGACGCCGAGTATCTGCGCCACCTGACCTTCGAAGGGGCGCGCCGCCGCTGGGGCGATCCCCTGCCCGACGAGGTCGTCGAGCGCCTCGCCTACGAACTCCAGGTCATCGGCGACATGGGGTTCTCGTCCTACTTCCTCATCGTGTGGGACCTCATCCGTTTCGCCCGCGAGCGCGGTATCCGGGTCGGACCCGGCCGAGGGTCGGCGGCGGGGTGCGCGGTGGCCTACTGCCTCGAGATCACCGATCTCGACCCCATCCGCTACGACCTGCTCTTCGAGCGCTTCCTCAACCCCTCGCGGGTGTCGATGCCCGACATCGACATGGACTTCGACTCGCGCTTTCGCGACGACATGATCCGCTACGCCGCCGAGCGCTACGGGCGTGACCACGTCGCCCAGATCGTCACCTTCTCCCAGATCAAGGCCCGAGCCGCCGTGCGCGACGCCGCCCGGGTGCTCGGCTACCCCTACGCCCTCGGGGACCGCATCGCCAAGGCCATGCCCCCCCTCGTCATGGGTCGTGACACCCCCCTGCGCTACTGCTTCGAGGAGCACCCCAAGTACCGGGAGGGCTACGCCGCCGCCACCGAGCTGCGCTCCATGTACGACACCGACCCCGACGTGAAGCGGGTCGTCGACGTCGCCAAGGGACTCGAGGGCCTGCGTCGCCAGGACGGCATCCATGCCGCCGCCGTCGTCATCACCAAGGACCCCCTCACCGAGTACCTCCCGGTCCAGCGCAAGCCCGAGTCGGGTCAGGACCCCGAGGACGCACCGGTCGTCACCCAGTACGAGATGCACGGCGTCGAGGAACTGGGTCTGCTCAAGATGGACTTCCTGGGCCTGCGCAACCTCGACGTCATCGAGGATGCTCTCGAACTCATCCGTCGCACACGGGGCATCGACGTCGACATCGACCACGTCCCCCTCGACGACCCCGCCACCTTCGACCTGCTCCGGCGGGGCGACACCATCGGTGTGTTCCAGCTCGAGTCGGCTCCCATGCGGGCCCTCATCCGGTCACTGGCGCCGACCAGCTTCGAGGACGTGGCGGCCCTCGTGGCGCTCTACCGGCCCGGGCCCATGGGCGCCAACATGCACAACGACTACGCCGACCGCAAGAACGGGCGCAAGCCCGTCGAGTACTTCCATCCCGACGCCGCCGAGATCCTCGCCGACACCTACGGCCTGATGATCTACCAGGAGTCGGTCATGCGGGTGGCCCAGAAGTTCGCCGGCTACTCCCTCGCCGAGGCCGACTCCCTGCGCAAGGCGTGCGGCAAGAAGATCCGCGAGCTCATGGCCGCCGAGCGCGAGAAGTTCGTGGCCGGCTGCGAGCGCACCGGCTACGGCGCCGATCTCGGCCGCCAGCTCTTCGACGTCATCGAGAAGTTCGCCGACTACGCCTTCAACAAGTCCCACTCCTTCGGGTACGGCTTCATCGCCTACCAGATCGCCTACCTCAAGGCGAACTACCCGACCGAGTACATGGCCGCCCTCCTCACCAGCGTCAAGACCTCCCTCGAGAAGGCGGCGGTGTACCTCAACGAGTGCCGGGTCATGGGCATCGAGGTGACCGTGCCCGACATCAACCTGTCGGCCTCGGACTTCACCCCCTTCCCGTCGACCGAGCCCGACGCCGCCTCACCGGGTCGGATCGTGTTCGGCCTGTCCGCCGTGCGCAACGTGGGGGAGGGGCTGGTGGCCAAGATCCTCGCCGAGCGCGACGCCAACGGTCCCTTCTCCTCGTTCACCGACTTCGTCGAGCGGGTCGACCTCGAGGTCCTGAACAAGCGCACCATCGAGTCGTTGATCAAGGCCGGTGCCTTCGATTCGCTCGGCCATCCCCGCAAGGGCCTGCTCCAGGTCCACGAGCAGATCATCGACCTGACCGTGCAGCGCCGCCGCGAGCACGACATGGGGGTGATGTCACTGTTCGGTGAGCTCGACTCGGGACCCACCTTCGACGAACGGCCCCCGATCCCGCCCGTCGAGTTCGACAAGATGCCGAAGCTGGCGGCCGAAAAGGAGATGCTCGGCCTCTACATCTCCGATCATCCCCTGAAGGGCTTCGAGGCCGTCGTCCGCCGCCGCAGCGACGGGCCGGTCTCGTCCCTGGCCGAGGTCGCCGACGGCACCATCCGGCGCGTCGGCGGGGTCGTCACCAACCTCCAGCGCAAGTGGACCCGCAAGGGCGAGATGATGGCCGTCTTCGAGCTCGAGGATCTCGAGAGCTCCGTCGAGGTCCTCGTCTTCCCCCGGACCATGAGCGAGTACGGGCCTCTCCTCGCCGACGACGCTGTCGTGTTGGTCCGGGGCCGGGTCGAGACCCGCGACGACACCCCCAAGCTCTTCGCCCAGGACATCGAGGTGGTTGACACCGACCGTCCCACCGTGGCCCCGGTGCGGGTGCGGGTGCCGCCGGGAGCCCTCGACGCCGAGCTGGTGGCCGAGTTGAAGTCGGTCCTGGCCGCCCACCCGGGGGAGGCCCCCGTCGAGCTGCACCTCTGCGGTGACCGCATCATCCGCCTGGCCGACGACTACGCCGTCGATTCCGCCAACGGCCTGGTGGCCGAACTGCGGGTCCTGCTGGGCCCCGACGCCATCGTGGTCTGACCCGCCCACCGGGGTGCGCCGGCGCCGCGCCCACCGCGTCGGGGATCACCCGGCCCGTGCCCACCGTCGGTGAGGTTGCGAACACCGCCGAAACCCTGTGGACTGGTAGGCGTCCGGAGGGGTGTGTCGGGGCTGTCCCGAACCACCGCCCGGCCCGTCCGGGGTGCGCCCCGGAGAGGGCCGACACCCGCAGAACCAGACCTCGAGGGGGCGTTGCAGCGTGGCGATCGAAGTCGAGACGAAGGACTGCACCCAGCTCGGCGACGCCGAGTTGGCCGAGATGGCCGACCTGTCGGCGGCGTCCCCCCACGCCTTCGAGATCGGGATGCTGTCCAAGCAGGCCGAGGCCTGGGTGCTGGTGACCGAGGCGCGTGACGGCACCCGCCTGAAGGGCTTCTCGTTCTGCACCCTCGAGCGGATCGGCGGTACCCCGTGCGTCCTGCTCGGCGCCGCCTCCATCGCCCGCAACGCCAAACGCGACACCGTGTTGAGGGCGATCATCGCCGACCAGATGCGGCGCGCCGTCCTCGCCTTTCCCGACGAGGACGTCTTGTTCGGGGCGCGCTTCAACGCCCCCGACGCCTTCGAGGCGTTCCGGAGTCTCCACGACGTCATCCCCCGCCCCGGCCACAAGGCCAGCGGCGAGGAGCGGGCCTGGGGACGGCGCCTGGCCAAGCGTTTCGGCATCCCGCCGACCCGCTACGAGGACCGGGCCTTCATCGCCCGGGGTCAGGGCGCCCGTCCCGTGGTGTTCGACCACGAGTCCCTCAAGCCCGAAAAGCTCGATCCGGAGCTGGCCGAGCTCTTCGCCGGACTCGACGTCGACGCCGGCGACACCCTCATCGCCTGCGGGTGGGCGATGGCCGAGGACCTCGAGAAGTACCTCTGACCCCGGCCGACCCTCCCGTCGTCGCCGCCATCCGCGCCCGGCGGATGGTGCGCGCCTTTGCGGCCGAACCCCTCGAGGCGGGCCTCGTCGACACCCTCGTCGACCTCGCCCGTCGAGGCCCCAGCGCCGGTAACACCTGGGGGCTCGACGTCCTCGTCTGCGACGACCCCGACAGCCGCCGGCTCTACTGGGACACGACCCTGGATCCCGGGGCCCGCGCCACCTTCCCGTGGCCGGGTCTCCTCGACGCCCCCGCCCTGCTGGTCTTCTGGGCCGATCCCGACGCCTACCTCCAGCGCTACCGCGAGCCCGACAAGGCCCACACCGGCCTGGGCGCCGGGTTGGGGGCGTGGCCCGTGCCCTACTGGTTCGTCGACGCCGGGGCCGCCATCGAAAACGTCCTGATCGCCGCTCCCTCTCTGGGCCTGGGCTGTTGTCTGTTCGGGCTCTTCGAGCACGAGGCGGCGGTGGCGCGGGCCTTCGGGGTGCCACCCGGGCGCCGGGGGGTGGGGACCGTCGCCGTGGGCCGGCCTGCCCCCGACCGGCCGAGCCGGTCGGCACGCCGCGGGCGCCCACCCCTGGACTCCGTCCTGCACCGGGGGCGCTGGTGAGCG
>RFFY01000042.1 GCA_003697065.1 Actinomyces sp.
CCGCACCGGCATCCAGGCCGGCATCCAGGTCGTCCTCCCGATCCGCACCCACCACGAGCACGTTGCCCGATACGCCCACGGCACCGCCAAAAAACGTGCCGGGCGCAGGAGCGGGTGCGGTCAGCTTGGTGACACTCGCCTCGGCCCACGTACCGCCCTCGGGCTTCTCGAAGACATACGCCGCCCCCGCCAGGGCCCCTCGCTCGCTGTCCTGGCTGGCACCAACGGCCAGCACGTTGCCCGACACGGCCACCGCTACGCCGAAGTACTGGTCGCTCACGCCATCGGGCGCGGTCAGCTTGGTCTCGGTCGCCTTGGCCCAGGTGCTCCCCTCGGGCTTCTCGTAGACATACACGGCACCGGCATCGGTCGCCTGGTCATCATCCAGGCGCGCACCGACGGCGATCACGTTGCCCGACACCGCGACCACCTCGCCATAGACATCGTCCTCCTCCCAGTCGGACGCACGTAGCTGAGTAGCCTCGGCCCACGTCCCATCGGCCTGCCGCTCGAAGACGTGGACCAGGCCGCCCGTCACGAAACGCCCCCCCACGACGAAGACGAGGGCGCCGACGACGATCACGTCGTCCGTCGCCGCCACCACGCTGCCAAAGCCTTCGCTGGTGCTCGGTGTGGCGGCGTACAGCTTGGCCGTCTGGGTCGCTGCCACCCAGGTGCCGCGGGCCGGCTTCTCGTAGACGTACACGGAGCCGGACCCCAGCACGTTGTCGTCGTCGCCGGGTGACCCGATGACCGCGACCCGATTCGCAAGCGCCACCGACGTCCCGAACCGGTCGGTCACGTTGCGGTCGGCCGCGAGGAACTGCAGGGGCTCGTCACCGCCCGGCAGCGGCAGGTCGCTCAGGTCGGGCACGTCCACCTCGTCGTCCTCGCCATCGGCAAGAGCGGGGGCCTCACAGCCTGCGCCGTTGCGGCAGATCTCGACCGTCCCGGGGGGCTCGGGGTTCTGCACGAAGGGCCGGAAGATCTGGCACCCGGTGAGCCGCGGGTTGTCCTGCACGACGAGATGCCGGCCCGCCGTCACGCCGATATTGTCCGGTGCCTCGGGCGCAGTCAGCACACCCGCGAGGCCCGCCGGACTGGCGAGCACGGGGTTCTGTGCGATCAGCAGGCCACCGCCGATGCGGGTGATGCGCTCCAAGCCTTCCAGGCTCGTCAGGGCCGGGTTTTCGGTGATGCGCACGAACCCGCCGACCGACGTGAGGCCTCCCAGCCCGACCAGCGTCTCCAGTGTGGCGTTGCCAGCAATCACCAGGTTACCTCCGGCTGA
>RFFY01000347.1 GCA_003697065.1 Actinomyces sp.
AGGAGCACGCATCCGCCACCAGCTTGACCGAAACTCTGACCGCTTTCAGCAGCTTTATGCCCAGCGTACGGCCGTGGAGCGTATCTTCTCCCAGGCTGTCAATCTGGGTATCGAGCGGCCGAAACTTCGCACCCAGGCTGCCATCGCCAACCAGAATACGTTGATTTACATCCTCATCAATCTGCGCACCATGCAGCGTATCGAATCATACATCACCCAGTAAGCTGGTTTTGGTGTTCATAATTGGTTTCAATCCCTAATTTAGCTGTTTATCTGGTTTGTGTTTTGGGGCAAATTTGAGGGTTGGTCACAATCCCTAGTTTCAGTTGGGGGGGACTATTTTCCAGAGTAATTTTGCAAAACGTGCTCGTTATTTTGGCCTCTGACCTTATATCCTACCCTATCTCTGGGTGATTCTGGGGGGTGCTACCATGAAAATGGCAATCAAGAAGATGTGCAGGATATGTTTCAGTAATCTCTGGGTGATTCTGGGGGGTGCTACTTTGGAACGGCACAGATGTGCGAGCTGCGCGTGGAGTAGTTTCAGTAATCTCTGGGTGATTCTGGGGGGTGCTACATTGCACAGCAATATTGTTGTAATCATTGTCCAGGGGTTTCAGTAATCTCTGGGTGATTCTGGGGGGTGCTACTACATAGAAAACCATGCTACAACGGATCAATTATTGCGTTTCAGTAATCTCTGGGTGATTCTGGGGGGTGCTACGGCTTTGATTTAGATCGCTTTTCTTCCGCCATTACAAGTTTCAGTAATCTCTGGGTGATTCTGGGGGGTGCTACCTGATCCGAATGCAACGATCGATGTATCACCGCTATGTTTCAGTAATCTCTGGGTGATTCTGGGGGGTGCTACTTATTGCCAGACAGCCACCATAACGATCTGGATATTTTGTTTCAGTAATCTCTGGGTGATTCTGGGGGGTGCTACGCGTTTAGGTTTACACAACACGGGCACACGCCCAAGTTTCAGTAATCTCTGGGTGATTCTGGGGGGTGCTACCACACCCATGCCGGGAACAGGTCTGCCCGAACCGGGGTTTCAGTAATCTCTGGGTGATTCTGGGGGGTGCTACCCAAAGCACCGCGGCCGTGTGGTTGTCTGGTCGGTGTTTCAGTAATCTCTGGGTGATTCTGGGGGGTGCTACTTGCGGCCGAGGCCGAGAGGCTGGCGGCCGAGTGGGTTTCAGTAATCTCTGGGTGATTCTGGGGGGTGCTACAATTTTATCTGATATTTTGTCACGCGGCGCGGCGTATGTTTCAGTAATCTCTGGGTGATTCTGGGGGGTGCTACTTGATCATTTTGTGGATCGATTATTAGCAGGTAGGGTTTCAGTAATCTCTGGGTGATTCTGGGGGGTGCTACGGGGATTATGTCGCGGGCGCTTATGCTGCGTGTCCGTTTCAGTAATCTCTGGGTGATTCTGGGGGGTGCTACGCTAACCCAACAATTTTACAGCGCGTCATTATTGGCGTTTCAGTAATCTCTGGGTGATTCTGGGGGGTGCTACGTATTGCGGCGATAAATGCCGCCAGGCAGCGCGGCGTTTCAGTAATCTCTGGGTGATTCTGGGGGGTGCTACCA
>RFFY01000348.1 GCA_003697065.1 Actinomyces sp.
CGGGAGCGGGAATAGAGGCGGGACCGGGGGCGTTGTTCGGGTCGACGGAGCCGTCGCACGGGTGAGGTCGCCCCCGCGGCGGTCACCGGTCGCCGCGGGACGTCGAGCCGACAGGCCCACCGCCCGCAGGCGGCCGTCCCGGCGACGGCTCCGGCGAGGCACACCACACCCGGTCGTCTCACGGCCACCGGCCCGGGCGACCGGGTCGCGAAAGGAGGTGAGACGAGATGTTGCTGAGGTTCGATCCGTTCCGTGATCTCGATCGCTGGTTCGACGTCGGCCTCACCGGCCGTCGTGACTGGGCGTTCATGCCCATGGATGCCTACCGCGAGGGTGACCACGTGACGGTGCGCTTCGACCTGCCGGGCGTCGACCGCGACTCGATCGACGTCACCGTCGAGCAGCACACGCTCACCGTCACCGCGAGCCGCTCGTGGGAGCCCGGCGACGGCGTGACCGTGCTGAGCCGTGAACGGCCCATGGGCACCGTGACGCGCCAGCTCTACCTCGGCGAGGATCTCGATCTCGACAACCTGACCGCGTCCTACGACGACGGTGTGTTGACGATCGTGATCCCCGTGACCGAGGAGGCCAAGCCGCGTCACATCGAGATCGGGCGCGGCCAGCCGGCTCTCACCGCCTGACGCGGTTCGTGCCCTCGCCGGCCCCGGCGACACCGCCGGGGCCGTCTCGTCTCCGGGGTCGTCTCCGGGCAACGCCCGAGCCGAGCCCATCCGAGCACCCGACCACAGCGCCGACGAAAGGACGACGACATGACCGACCGGTCCGACACCGCCGCCTTCCCGACGCCGTCGCCCGACCCCGACGCGGGCGAGACCACCGCCGGGACCGACACGCCCGACCTGAGCGGGACACGGGCCGACCGGTCGGCCGTCCTGTCGGCCATGCATCGGCTCGAAGCCGCCTGTGACCACGCCGCGGCCCAGCGGGGCGGCGAGTGGTGCGCCGAGGTGGCCGAGGCCCTCGCCACCCTCGTGGCCGCCCTCGAGACCGAACACCTCCACGCCGATGCCGACACCGGCCTGTGGGCCGAGCTCGTCGCCCATGCCCCCCGCCTGGCCCGTCGGGTCGAACAGCTCCGCGCCGAGATGACCGAGCTGCGCGACGAGGTGCGGTCCCTCCACGACACGGTGACGTGCGCGCCGGCCCCCACCCCCGCCGAGGTCGACGGCATCCGGGTGCGTATCGGCGACCTGCTGGGGCGCCTCCGCCTCCTGCGGGCCCGGGAGGCCGACCTCATCCACGAGGCCTGGGTGGTCGACATCGGCGGCGGCGACTGACCCGCCGCCGCCGCTCCGCCCCGACCGGGATCAGCGCCGGCGGTGGGTTCCCCGGGGGGACTCCACCGGTGAGGCCTCCGGCCCCCGCGGCCCGTAGGGGGAGGGGATGTACTCCACCGAGGGCCGCCGGCCCCGGGCCTGGGGGTAGAGGCGCATGAGGACCCGGACCTCGTCGGGCAGGTCGGTGCTCACCGGCAGCCCCAGGGAGCGGGCCCGGTCGACGTCGATGGGGAAATCGTGGGTCCAGCGCCCCTCCGAGAGGGCCCGGGCCGTCTCGGCGGCCTGCTCGTCGGGCAGGTGGCGCGCCAGCAGGCCCGTGACCGTCTCGGTCACCTGGCTGATCGCCTTGCGCGAGACGTCGGCCATGATGAGGGTCCGGTCGTCCACCTCGTTGACGTCCTTTTGGGCGACGGCGGCCAGGATCGA
>RFFY01000349.1 GCA_003697065.1 Actinomyces sp.
GACGGCTTCGATCCCACCGACGACGGCGACGAGGGTGCACCCGACACCATCGGCGATGCCGGTGACGGTGACGTCGAGCCCGACGCCCCCGGCGGCGACTCCGGCTCCGGTGGCCAGGGTTCGGGTTCGTCGGATCAGGGCTCGGGTTCCGGTCAGGGCTCCGGTGACCAGGGTTCGGGTTCGTCGGGTCAGGGTTCGGGCGGCCAGGGTTCGGGTTCGTCGGATCAGGGCTCGGGTTCGAGCGATCAGGTCGGTGGCGACGACGGCGGCTCCGCCGACCAGGTCGACGGCTACGACAACGGCACCGACAGCGGTTCGGGTTCGTCGGATCAGGGCTCGGGTTCGTCGGATCAGGGCTCGGGTTCGTCGGATCAGGGCTCGGGCTCGAGCGATCAGGGTTCGGGTTCGTCGGATCAGGGCCAGGGTTCCGGTGGCTCGGGTTCGTCGGATCAGGGCCAGGGTTCCGGTGGCTCGGGTTCGTCGGGTCAGGGCCAGGGTTCCGGTGGCTCGGGTTCCGGTCAGGGTTCGGGCGGGGCCGGTGGCGCCACCGACCAGGTCGACGGCTACGACACCGGCGCCGACACCTCCGGTCCCGCCGGTGGCTCGACCGATCAGGTCGACGGCTACGACACGGGGGCGCTGTGATGGCCGCCCGACGTCTGGCCGCCGCCCTGCTCGCCACGGGCATCGCGATGGCGGCGTCGTGGCCGGCCCTCGCCGCCGCCCAGTCCGAGACGGCGACGGTCACCGTCACCCCCGACACTGCCCTCGAGGACGGTGATCGGGTCGACGTCGTGGGCACCGGCTTCACGCCCAACTCGACGGTGTTCCTGCTCCTGTGCAACGGCGACACCCGCCTCGGCGACGAGCTGGGTCGCTGCTCGGTGATCGGCGCCGGCTCGACGGGCTATCCCGTCGACGCCACCGGTCGCTTCGAGGCCCGCCAGGTGGCGATCCCCGTGGGGCAGGTCGGGGCCACCAGCTCGGCGACGTGTCCCCCGACGGCGGCTCAGGCCGCCCGCGGGGTGAGCTGCTCGGTCGAGGTGGCCACCGCCGATCTGGCCGCCGTGGCCGGCATCTCGATCACCTACCGCGATCAGCCCGCGGCCCAGGGCCCCTCCGAGCTCGCCTTCACCGGCGCCCACGACCTGGCACTGGGCCTGGTGGGTGCCGGAGCCGTCGCCGTGGGCGTCGCCCTGGTGGCGGCCGAACGGCGCCTGCGCCCCGCCTCCGCCCCCGCCTCGTCTGGCGTCACGACGCCGCACTGAGCACACTTCCCGGGAGCCGGGGATCGTCCGATCCCCGACGACCGGGGAGGCGACCATGGCCATGTTCCTGATGCGGCTCAACTTCGTCGAGCCCGATCCGGGCGGAGCCGCCACCGCCGACCGCTACCGGGCCGGCCTCGAGATGGCACGCCTGGTCGACCGGCGGGGTTTTCAGGTCGTGTCCCTCGAGGAGCACCACGCCAACGCCATCGGCTGGTCGCCGACCCCCCTGCTCAACGCCGGGATGATCCTGTCGTCCACCGAGAACCTGCTCGTCACCATCTCGGCTCTCCTGTTGCCCCTCCACGACCCCATCCGGGTGGCCGAGGACCTCGCCGTGCTCGACCTCGTCAGTCGGGGCCGGATCAGCATCGTGGCCGGCCTGGGC
>RFFY01000350.1 GCA_003697065.1 Actinomyces sp.
CGTGTCATTGCGCAGAGCAATGTAGCCGCACCCTTCATGGGTGCGCCGCACCGCTGCTCGTCGGCTGGCCCGGGCTGAAGCCCGCGGCTACGTGGTCGGTACGGCTCTTTGTCGCCAGCAACCAAATTGCGCCTTCGAGGGGAGGCATGAAATGATGTGACGGGTACCTCCCCCGTCTTCCGCACCATCCCGAACCGAAGCCTTCGATGACACCGCCTTCTTCTTCCGGTCAACCTGAGGGGCGCCGGCCCGGAGCCGGGTGGACGGGCTGGCTGGGCCGGCCCGTGGCGGTGCTCTCGTGGGCGACGGCCCTGTTGCTGGCGGGCCTGTGGGTGGGGGGGAAGGTGCCGGTGGAGTGGGTGCCGCGCGTGGAGCTGCCGGAAGTGGGGGTGACGGCCGTGTGGCCCGGCGCACCGCCCCGGCAGGTGGAGCAGTACGTGACGGCCCCCATCGAGCGGGCGGTGCAGCGGGTGCCCGGCACGGCCCACGTCGAGAGCCTGTCCGAGGAGGGGCGGGCGACCATCATCCTCCAGCTGGCCCGGGAGACGGCGCCGGGGCCGTACACGGTGCAGGTACGCGAGGAGCTGGCGCGGCTGCGGTCGGTCCTGCCGGACCGCGTGCGCCCGCAGTTGGCGCGCACCGTGCCGGAGCAGCTGCGCGACCAGCAGGGCTTCATGACGCTTCAGCTGGTGGGGCCGCTCGCGCCCGAGGCGCTGCGGCGGATGGCCGAGGAGGACGTGGCGCCGCGCCTGCGGAGCCTGCCGGGGATGGCCGAGGTGCGGGTCGAGGGCGGGCGGCAGCGCGAGCTGCGGGTGGTGCTGGACCCCGCCCGGATGGCAGCGTACGGCCTGGCTCCGGCCGAGGTGGCCGGAACCCTCGCCGGGGCGATGGCCGCCCACAGCTACGGCAGCCGCCACACCGGCACCCGGGCGATGCTCCTGTTCACGCCGCCGCTGACCGACGTGGCGGCCCTCCGGCAGCTGGTGCTGGCGCAGGCGGCTCCCGACGCCCCCCCGGTGCGCCTGGCCGACGTGGCCGAGGTGACGCTGGGACCCGCACCCCGGCGCTCCATCAGCCGGGTGGACGGCCAGCCCGTGGTCACCCTCACGCTCGACCGTAAGCCCGGCAGCCACCTGCTCACCGTCGCCGGGGCGGTGCACGCC
>RFFY01000351.1 GCA_003697065.1 Actinomyces sp.
CTGCACCGCGCCGGCTACCTCGACCGCTGGCTGGTCCTGCGGGCCCTGTGGGCCCAGATCGTCTTCCGCTACTTCGGCGCCGACGAGGCCCGCATGATCAAGATGCGCGAGACGGCCCTGCGCCTGTGCACCGGCTGGGAGCAGGCCCGCATCGCCGAGCTCGTCGACGACGCCCTGAGCACCGTCATCGACCCCATCGTCTACGCCGAGGCCCTCGATCTCATCGCCGAGCACCGGGCGGCGGGACGCCGGGTGTATCTCGTGTCGGCCTCGCCGGAGGAGATCGTCGTCCCCCTGGCCCGCCACCTGGGCGTCGACGGCGCCATCGCCACCCGGGCCGAGATCGACACCCGGGGCCGCTACACGGGCGCCGTCGAGTTCTACAACGCCGGCGCCAACAAGGTGGTGGCCATCGAGGCGGAGGCCGAACGGCTGGGGCTCGACCTGCGGCGCTCGTGGGCCTACAGCGACTCCATCACCGACCTGCCCCTGCTCGAGGCGGTCGGTCATCCCGTCGCCGTCAACCCCGACCGGGCCCTGCAACGGGTCGCCCGCGAGCGGGGCTGGCCCGTGCTGACCTTCGCCCATCCCCGTCCCCTGCGGAGCCGGGTCGGACGGGTCGGCCCGCCCGCCACCGGGATCGGGGCGCTGGCGGCGACGCTCGCGGGCGTCGCCTGGTGGTGGCGTCTGCGGACGGCCGGACGACGCCGGGCCCGGCGCTGGGCGCTCAGACCTCGCGGATCTTGCGGGCGAGCACGACGAGGAGCGCCACGAGTACGGCGAGCAGGACGAGCTTCTTCGCGTTCACGGCGGCGAGGCTAGCCCGGGTGCCGGCGGGCGGCGCTGCAGCGTCACCGGAAGAGGCCCGGCGTCGGCCACCGCCCCCCGAGGCGCTAGCGTGCCCGCCGGAGGTGTCCGAGCGCCTGGTGGGCTCCCCCGCCTTCAAAGCGGGTGGGACGGGTGATCCCCGTCCGGCGGGTTCGATTCCCGTCCACCTCCGCCAACTCCCTCCACGGGCGGGCCGCCCTCGGGGCCGGGTGTCAGACGCTGAGCAGGTCGCGGGCGCCGGTGTCGGACGAGGGGTGGCGCAGCTTCGACATGGCCCGGGCCTCGATCTGGCGGATCCGCTCCCGGGTGAGGTTGAAGTGCTCACCCACCTCCTCGAGGGTCCGTGGCTCGCCCCGGTCGAGGCCGAAACGCAGCTTGAGGATCTCGCGCTCGCGCTCGTCGAGGGGGGCGAGGAGGCGGTTGATCTCCTCGGGGAGCAGGGCGGTGGCGGCCACCTCGAAGGGTGACTCGGCCGAACGGTCCTCGACCACGTCGCCCAGCTCGGCGTCGCCGTCCTCACGCAGGGGCTCGGACAAGGAGAGGGGCTCGGCGGCGAAACGCAGGGCCTCGGTGACCTTCTCCTCGGGCATCTCGACTTCGGCGGCCAGCTCGGCGAGGGTGGCCGGCCGGCCGTACTTCAGCTCGAGGCGGGAGCGGGCCTTCTGGAGGCGGGCCAGGGTGTCGCCGGCGTGCACCGGAAGGCGGATGGTGCGCCCCGTGTTGGCGATGCCACGGGTGATGGCCTGGCGGATCCACCAGGTGGCGTAGGTGGAGAACTTGAAGCCCTTGCGCCAGTCGAACTTCTCGACCGCGTGCATCAGGCCGAGATTGCCCTCCTGGATGAGGTCGAGGAGGGGAAGGCCCGAGGCCTGGTACTTCTTGGCGATGGAGACGACGAGGCGCAGGTTCGACTGCACGAAGGTGCGCTCGGCGGCCTCGCCTCGCTTGACCAGGCGCCTCAGCTCGCGCTTGCGGGACGGGGAGAGGTTCGTCGCCGACTCGAGCTCGGTCTTGGCCTCCAGGCCCGCTTCGATCTCCTGGGCGAGGCGGACCTCGTCGTCCTTGGTGAGCAGTGGGTACTGGCCGATGTCGGTCAGATAGAGACGGACGAGATCTTCCTCGTCGCGTTCCACTCGCTCCTTCGCCACGGAGTTCCTCCGCTCACTCGAGGTCGTGACCGGCTCGGCCCTGGTCGGGCCTGCCGGCCGGTGGCCGGGCGACCAGCCCCGCCGGCCCAGCGACGGGCGCTGTGGCGGACAAGGCTAGCGAGCCGGGGACCGGGCACCACCGGCCCCCGTCACCGTCGGCACGAGGGGCCCGGGACCTGAGCCGGCGACGATCCACCCCCCACCACCCCGTTCTGGCTCCGGTATCGACCGCACCACGGTCGTGTGCGGAGCCAGAACGCATGGGGGGGGGAGGGGGGTCAGGGGAGGTCGGCGTGGAAGAGGCCGCCGGCGGCCACCAGGCGTGACTCGGCCTCGACGACCCGGCGGCCCACCCGCTCGACCGTCTCGACGTCGGAGAGGAGGCTGACGAGCAGCATCTCGCCCTCGTCGCGGTCGCGGCGCAGATCCGCCAGGCAGAACTCGATCTGACGCAACAGGGGGGCGTCGGCGTGGGGGGCGGCCCGGTGCGACACGGCGACGCAGCGGGCGGCGAGGCGCCCGAGCAGGACGCGGTGCGCCACCGCCAGGCGTTCGACCGAGCCGGGGATGGCCCGGATGGCCTCGAGGGCCGCTTCGAGTTCGGGACGGGGCGACACCTCGACCTCGTCACCCAACAGGACGGCATCGGGCACCAGCTCGCCCAGATCCGCCGCGTGCCAGCCCAGATGACGACCCGAAGTGGCGAGCACCACGGCGATCGCCGAGCGGTCAGCCTCCGACGCCCAGGCCGTGAGGATCCCGAAAAGGCTCTCGGCGCTCCATCGGAGCTCGCCGACGACGCGCGCGGTCTGCACCACCGTGAGACCCTGGTTCACTCGTCGTCCTCCTGCGTGGGTCACCCCGGACGCGCCCGACCGGACGCTAACCGCC
>RFFY01000352.1 GCA_003697065.1 Actinomyces sp.
CGGCCCCGGGTAGCTCGACTCGACGAGGACGGGCGCGTCCCCGTCGAGGTGCACGTACTGGGGCACGAGCTCGGCGGGGACCAGGGCCGGGCGGTAGACGCCGAACGGTGACGCGGCCGTGGGGCCACCGTCGAGCCCGTAGAAGCCGGGGATGGAGGCGAGGGCCGTCTCGATGAGGGCGTTGGAGAAGGCCCGTCCGACCTTGCGTTCGTCGGGGTCCTGGACCACGAGGCGCCACAGGGCGGTGGCCTCCTCGTTGGTGGCCGGGTCGGGCTTGTCGGTCCGGACGACCCGGCTGACCACCCGGGCGAAGTCGTCAGGGGTGTGGGGGCAGGCGTCCCAGAAAGCGGCCTCGGCGAAGGCGGCCTTCGCCTCGATGTCGAGGCCGGTGAGCGCCACCGTGAAGCCGTTGCGGTAGCCGCCCAGCTCGTTGATCGCCACCTTGAGCGTGGACGGGGGTGGGGAACCGCGCACCCCGCTGATGCGCACCCGGTCGGGTCCGACCTCGGTGAGCTCGATGGTGTCGAAGCGGGCGGTGACGTCGGGCCCGAGGTAGGCGGGCGAGCCGATCTCGTAGAGGAGCTGGGAGGTCACCGTGCCGATCGACACCTGCCCGCCCGTGCCGTCGTGCTTGCCGATGACCGACGACCCGTCCGCCGCGATCTCGGCCCAGGGGAACCCGAAGCGGGCCCGGCCGCCGATCTCGGTGCGTCCGGGGATCTCGGTGAAGAAGGAGTAGTTCCCGCCCGTGGCCTGGGCCCCGCACTCGATGACGTGGCCGGCCACGACGGCACCGGCCAGGGGGTCGAGGTCGGTGCGGCTCCATCCGTGGTGCCAGGCGGCGGGCCCACAGACCACGGCGGCGTCGGTCACCCGGCCGGTCACGACGATGTCGGCCCCCCGCGTGAGTGCCTCGACGATCCCCCAGCACCCGAGGTAGGCGTTGGCGGTGAGATAGGCGGCGGGATCGCCCAGATCACCGTCGGGGGCGAAGGGCGCCAGGTCCCCGGCCGCGGCCAGGTCCCCGACCCGGTCCAGCAGGTCGTCGCCGGACACCCAGGCGATCCGGGGGGACAGGCCGAGGCGGTCGGCCACCTCGGCCACCGCCTCGGCGCACCCGTCGGGGTCGAGGCCACCGGCGTTGGAGACGACCTTGATCCCCCGGTCGAGGCAGGTGCCCATCACCTGCTCCATCTGGGTGACGAAGGTCCGGGCGAAGCCACCCCGGGGGTGCCGGGCCCGGGTCCGGCTGAGGATCAGCATGGTGAGCTCGGCCAGCCAGTCGCCGGTGAGGACGTCGATGGGTCCGCCTTCCACCATCTCGCGGGCGGCGCTCAGGCGGTCGCCGAAGAACCCTGAACAGTTGGCGATGCGGATCGGATCGGCCATGGGACCTCCCGTGCCGGTGAGGCGGCGGTCGTGTGGTGGACGGCCCGTGTGGGTCAGGCGTCGCCGGAGAGGGCGACCAGCAGGTCGCCGGCGTCGACCCGGTCGCCGACGGCCACACGGACCTCGGTGACGGTGGCGTCGGTGTGGGCGGTGATGCGGTGCTCCATCTTCA
>RFFY01000353.1 GCA_003697065.1 Actinomyces sp.
CTTGCTAGAGTGTCGACCCGCTGCGGACGTAGCTCAGTTGGTAGAGCGCAACCTTGCCAAGGTTGAGGTCGCCGGTTCGAGGCCGGTCGTCCGCTCCACGAGAAGCAGCTCCGAGAGAATGACCCGGTCCCGCACGATCCCTCGTGCGGGACCGCTGTTTCTCCCGTGCCGCTCGGTGCTCAGGTGGGGGTGGAGCGCCAGGCCTCCCGCAGCGGCAAGCGGCGGCGGGTAGACAGGAGGCCACCCACGTACACACGGGCGGCGAGGCGGATCATCACCACCACGCCGGCGAGCATGAGGGCCACCGACACGGCGAGCTCCCAGGCGGCGGCGGTCCCGATGGCGACACGCGCCGGCATCGTCATGGGCGCCGACGGGGGCAGCAGCGAGAGAACCCGCAGGAGGCCCTCGGCGCCCGTGTCCGACGACAGGGCGGTCGTCGTCGCCATGTAGATGCCCGCCAGCGCCAGGACCAGCGGGAGGGATGCGTTCTGGGCCTCCTCCTGGCGGGTGACGAGGGCGCCCACCGCGGCGAAGGCCGTGGCGTAGAAGGCATAGCCGAGGACGAACCAGACGAGGACCGCCACAGCGGTCGCGGGTGTAGCCGACGGCAGAGCGACGCCGGAGGAGAGCCGGCTCGTCACCCAGGCCGCCAGCACCAGCCCGCTCACCTGTCCCAGGCCGAGAAGGCCCAGTCCCAGGACCTTGCCCGCCAGCAGGCGTGGGGGTGATACCGCCGCCAGGACCACCTCGACCACGCGGTTGGTCTTCTCCTCGACCACCCCCACCAGCACCCATTGTCCGTACACGACGATGGCGAACATCAACACCGTGGTGGCCACCAGGGCGAGGGTGACCGACCGGTCGAGACCGGCGGCGTGGGCCGCTTCATCGCCGACGCGTCGCACCGGAACGTCTCCGGCGGCCAGGATCGCCGACACGGTGGTGGGGTCGACGCCGAGTTCGGCGGCACGGCGGGTCAGGGCCCTGGTCGACAGTGCCGCCCGGAGCGCGGTCTCGAGGGCCGGGGGTGTGTCGACACCGACCACGACCTCGCCCGCGCCCACCCCGGCCTGCACCTCGCCCGCCTCGACCCGCTCCACCACGAGCTCGACGGATCCCACCGGTTCCAGCCGGAGGGTGACGTCGGGTGGAACCAGCGTGTCCAGGGTCGCGTCGAGGTCGGCTGCGATGTCGCTGCTCACCGCCACGGTCCAGCTCCCGGTGTCGTCGGGAACGATGGCGGGAGCGGCGACGAGACCGATCACGAGGGCGAACGTCACCAGCGTCGACACGACGAAGGCGGTCGAGCGTGCCCGCTCGACGAGGTCGCGCCGGGCGACGAGGCGGATCTGGTGACACGCGTTCACGCCGGTCTCCCCGTCACGGCTTCACGGAAGATCTCCGAGAGATCGGGCGGCGCGAAGGAGAAGGCGATGACGTCGCCCGACGCCGACGCCGCCTCCAGGACGGCGTGGGGGTCGGCGTCGGGCCCGAGGGCGAGGCGCACACGGTGGGCGTCTCGTGTGACGAGGGTGGCATCCGGGATCGTCGCTGCCCAGTCCGTGGAGCCCTCGGCCAGTTCGAGCTCGAGATAGCGCCGGGGTGAGCGGGCGCGGAGGCCGACCACGGGCCCGGCAAGCACGGTCCGGCCGTGATCGACGATCACCACATCCTGGCAGACGTCTTCGACCAGATCGAGCTGATGGGACGAGAAGACCACGGCCGTTCCGGCATCGGCCCGTTCCCTCAACAGATCGGCCAGAGTCTCGACGCCGAGTGGGTCGAGGCCGGCGAAGGGCTCGTCGAGGAGAACGAGTTCGGGGTCGTGCACGAAGGTGGCGGCGAGCTGGACCCGCTGCTGGTTGCCGTGTGACAGCTCCTCCAGTCGTGAGTCGGCCCGGTCGGCCAGGCCGAGTTCGTCGAGGAGGCGGCGCGCCGCCAGCTGGGCTTCGGTGCGGCTCATCCCGTGAAGCTCGCCGAGGTGGCAGAGCTGGGCGAGAACCCGCATGCGCGGGTACAGGCCCCGCTCCTCGGGCATGTAGCCGAACCGCCACCGGGTCGCCGCCGTGATCGGAGCGCCGTCCCAGGTGACCCGACCGGCGTCGGGGTGGACGAGGCCGAAGACCGTCCGCATGGCCGTGGTCTTGCCGGCCCCGTTGGGGCCGAGGAAACCGAGCAGCTGGCCCCGGCCGACGCGAAGAGACAGTCCGTCGAGAGCGGTGACGTCGCCGAAGCTCTTGTGGAGGTCGTCGAGCTCGAGCACGGGATCAGGCGGCTCCGTCGGGGGGTGGCGGCGCCACCCTGCCCGCCGCATGATCGGCGAAGCGGGCGGGGATCCAGTCGGTGAGGAGGGCCTCGATCTCGGCGGCCGCCTCGTCGAGGAGATGGTCGGCGTCGGCGAACACCCGCAGGTCACCGTGCCCGGCGATCATCGAGATCATGGCCGAACTC
>RFFY01000354.1 GCA_003697065.1 Actinomyces sp.
GACGGTGTCGAGGAGGCATGGCGCATCGTCGACCCCGTCCTGGACGATCCGCCTCCGGTCGTGCCCTACCGACGTGGCACCTGGGGCCCGCCCGAGGCCGCCCGGGTCGTGCCCCTCGACCGTCTCGTGGACGAGGCGGCCCCGCCCGTCGGCACCGACCGGTGAGACTCCATGTCGACGCCGACCCGGCGGCGGCCGCGGCCCGCGGGGCGGGGATCCTGGCCGATGCCATCACCCGGGCGGTGCAGGGGCGCGGTCTGGCCCGGGTGGCGATCAGCGGGGGCTCGAGCCCCTGGGGCCTCTTCGCCGAGCTCGCCCGCTGCGACCTGCCCTGGCCCCGGGTGCGCTTCGTCCAGGTCGACGAGCGCCTGGTGCCCCTCGACGACCCCGCCCGCAATCTGGCCGGTCAGCGCCGGACCCTGGCCCCGGCGCTGACGGCCGGCGCGATCCTGTGGAGTCTGGCCCCCGACGACCCCGCGTCGCCCGCCGCTCCCGATCCCGTCGCCTTCGCCGCCGACCGCCTCCACCGGGCCGCCGGCGAGCCGGCCGTCTTCGACGTCGTGCACCTGGGCCTGGGCGACGACGGCCACACCGCCGGCCTGCCCCCCGACGCCGACCCGACCCCGTCGGCGGAGGTCGTCCGGGTGTCGGGGTTCCGCGGCCACGACCGCATCACCTGCACCACCAGGGTGCTCGACCGGGCCCGCCGCCGTCTCTTCTTCGTGACCGGCCCGGCCAAGCGTCGTGCCCTGGCCCGCCTGCTCGCCGGCGACACCGGAATCGTCGCCGGCCGGGTGAACCGACGCGGAACCGACGTGGTCGCCGACGCCGACGCCGTCGGGGCCTGACCCGTCGGAGCCTGACCCGTCGGAGCCCGGACGCGGCCGGACCGGCCCCGTCGGGGCCGGTCCGGTACCGGTGTCGGCCGTGGCGGCCCGGGGTCGCCGTGACCCCGCTCAGCCCCGGGGGACCCAGCGGGGGGTCCACCCGGCCCGGGTGACGAGGCGGTGCAGGAAGGCCGCCATCTGGCCCCGGGTGACCGGGTCGTCGGGCGAGAAGGTCGTGGGCGTGGTCCCGGTGGTGATGCCGGTCGTCTTCAACCAGCGCACCGCCTGGGTGTAGAAGCGACCGTCGGGCACGTCGCTGAAGCCGTGGGGAGCCGTCACCGCCGGCTTGCCGGCCAGGCGCCACAGGAACACCGCCATCTGGCCCCGGGTGACCGGGTCGTCGGGCGAGAAGGTCGTGGGCGAGGTGCCGGTGGTGATGCCGCTCTTGTAGGCCCACTTGACCGGCTCGTAGAAGTAGCGCCCACCGTAGACGTCGGTGAAGGGCTCGGGATCGAGGGTCCACTGGGAACCGGTGAGGCGGAACAGGAAGGTCGCCATCTGACCCCGGGTCACGATCTGGTCGGGCGAGTAGGTCGTGGGCGAGGTGCCCTTGGTGATCCCGTTGGCCGCCAGGAAGCCCACCCCGGTCTCGTAGTAGGCGCCGCCGGGCACGTCGGCGAAGGGGACGGCGTCGTAGGGACCCATGTCGAAGGCCGTGGCCGGATCGTCCGGCGCTCCCAGCACGCTGGCGGGGGCCAGGGTGCGGGTGGTGGTGTCGTAGGCGAAGGCGTCCCAGTAGCCGTCGTCGTCGCCGCTTTCGAGGTTCGAGGCGATGGTCTCGAACACGACCACCGAACCGTCGCCGGAGATGGCGGGGAAGAGGCTGTCGCCGTTGCCCTCACCACCCTCGCCGACGCTGATCCGTTCGACCACCTTGGTGTCCATGTCGAACAAGAAGACGTCCGCCACGCCGTTGGTGTCGCCGGCCACGAGGTTGCCCGCCCAGGACTGGAACACGACCTTCTTGCCGTCGTCGCTCACCGACACGCCGGCCGAGCGGCCGTTGGAGTCGAGGGCGACCCCGGCGTTCGGGACCGATGCACGATCCATCTGCTGGAGCTGGCGGTCGTAGACGAAGACGTCGGCCACGTCGTTGGTGTCACCGAAGACGATGTTCGAGGCGAAGGATTCGAAGGCCACGTAGCGACCGTCACCGCTGATGCGGGGCCGGAAGCTGTTGTTGTCGGCGTTGCCCAGGGCGAAGTTCACCGAGATCCGTTCGATGGTGTCGGTGTCGCGGTCCCACAAGAAGATGTCCCACTTGTCGTTGGTGTCGTCGAAGCCGTGGGTCTCCTTCGAAATGAGGTTGGACGCCTCGGACTCGAAGGCCACGTAGCGACCGTCACCGCTGATCTCGGGCACGAAGGAGCGACCGTTGCCCGACCCGCCGTTCACGCCCTTGGTGATCAGGGTCACCTCACCGGTCTGGAGGTCCTTGAGGTACAGGTCGGCGATGGGATCGGTGTCCAGGGGCGACAGGTTCGTCGCCAACGAGTGGAAGGCGACGTAGCGACCGTCGTCGCTCACCGCTGGGTTGTAGGAGGGCCCGTTGGCGGGCTGCCCGTCGCTGGTCGTGCTGACCAGGGCGACGGCACCGGTCCGCAGGTCCTTGCGGAACACGTCCCAGGTGCCGTTGGTGTCACCGTCGACGAGGTTGGTGGCGTTGGAGTGGAACGCCACCCAGCGCCCGTCGGCGGAGATGTCACCGAAGCTCGAGTCCCCGTTGGACTGGCCACTCGGCGGCTTGGACACCACCGAGAGGGCGCCCGTCAGGCGATCGCGCAGGAAGACGTCCGAGAAGCCGTTGGTGTCCCCCGGCGCCGAGAACGACTGCTCGGCGTGGTAGACGACGTAGCGGCCGTCGGCGGAGATGGACGGCATCATGGTGCCGTCCTCCCGGGCGAGAAGGGTGAAGTCGTGCCGGACCGGGTCCGTGGCCGGCGCCGCCGAGGCGAGACCGGGAAGCGTGCCCGCCAAGGCCGTCACCGAACACAGGATCGCTCCGGCGATGCGTGTCGTGGAAGGTGCCATGGCACCGGTATCGCCCCCGGGGGCGCCC
>RFFY01000355.1 GCA_003697065.1 Actinomyces sp.
CCGACCGAGCTCCTCCAGGTCGCCGCCCAACCCCTGGTGAACCCCGATCACCTGACCGTGGTGGTCGACGGGGAGACCGTCCACGACGCCGTCCTCGACACCGACACCGTCGTCGATCTCACCCCCTGAACGACCCGGCGTCCCCCCGGCGGGCAGCGCTCCCCCCCTTTGAGGTCCCGGCGGGAGTCGGGTCCGCGGACCCTTGAGACCGGGACCGTCGCGGCCGATGGAGAGCCGATGTCGCCGTACCGGGCACTCGCGGGAGCGGTCGCGGCCGTCGCCATGACGGTCGCCGTGCTCGCCGCGCCCGCCGCCGCCCAGTACTCGAACTCGGCCCTGGTCGTGGACCCGATCCGGGTGCCGTACGGCACCGTCTTCAGCGGCACGGGGCTGGGCTGCAGTGTCCACGCCCCGGTGGACATCAGCATCGACGGCATCCCCGGCGTGCTCGTCACCGTGACCCCGGCCGACGACGGGAGCTTCGTCTTCGGTCCCGTCGACCTGCCGGCGTCGACGGTGCCGGGACAGGACTACACGGTGCGCGCCGACTGCCGGAACACCGACGACACCCCCCTGACACTGTCGGCCGCCATCACCGTCGTCTGTCCCGACGGGACCGATCCCGTCGGCGGGGTCTGTCCCGGGGCGACCACCCCCACCACGACCCCACCGACCACGACCCTGTCCCAGGTCACCACCACCGTGGCGACCTCGAACACCAACGAGGGGCCTCTCGCCTACACCGGCGCCGGTCACGCCGTCGCCCTGGCCCGCGTCGCCGTCGGGCTCATCGCCGTGGGCGGCATCCTCGTGGCCGCCACCCGCCGTCGTCACGCCGACCGCGCTCCCGCCACCGTCTAGGCTCCCGGGCGTGATGCGGGACGATGCTTCCCGCCCGACACCACCCGAAGGGAGCACGCCGTGAATGACGAGACCGACCTCCGCGTCGAGCCCGAGCGCCGCTCGCGCGCCGGCCTCATCGCCTTCGCCCTCGTCGTGGTCGCCCTCGTGGTGTTCGTCGTCCAGAACACCCCCGACGTGGAGGTGACCTGGCTCGTCTTCGACGCCACCGCTCCCCTGTGGCTGGTGATCGTCGTGTCCGCCGTCGCCGGCGCCCTGCTCAGCGAGATCGCCGCCTTCGCCATCCGGCGCAGCCGGAGGCGCTGACGTGGACGGCCGGGCGCGTGTGGCCGTCACCGGCGCCACGGGCCTGATCGGGCGCGCCCTGGTCGAGTCCCTCACCGCGGAGGGCCATGCCGTCACCCGGATCCTCCGACGGCCACCCGACCCGGGCGCCGACCCCGACGGCACCGACCACGTCCTGTGGGATCCGGCGACCGGACACATCGACGCCGCCGGACTCGAGGGGGTCGACGCCGTCGTCCATCTCGCCGGCGAACCCATCGCCTCGCACCGCTGGACCGACGAGCAGAAGGCCCGGATCCGCGACAGCCGGGTGGCCGGAACCCGCCTGCTGGCCCGCACCCTGGCCCGACTCGACCAGCCACCCCGCGTCCTCGTGTCGGGATCGGCCATCGGCGTCTACGGCGACCGCGGCGACGACCCCATCGACGAGACGGCGCCGCCCGGCGACGACTTCCTGGCGCAGGTGTGCGTCGAGTGGGAAGGCGCCACCGAGGAGGCGGCCGATGCGGGGATCCGCGTCGCCCATGCCCGCACAGGCATCGTGTTGTCGGGGCGGGGAGGCGCCCTGGCCCGCATGCTCCCCCTGTTCCGCCTCGGACTCGGCGGTCGCCTCGGATCGGGCCGCCAGTGGTGGAGCTGGATCTCCCTCACCGACGAGGTGGCGGCCCTGCGCTGGCTCGTCGACCACGACGTCGCCGGTCCCGTCAACCTCACGGCGCCCCGACCGGTCACCAACGCCGAGTTCACCCGCACCCTGGCCCGGGTCCTGCGCCGCCCCGCCCTGGTGCCCGCTCCCCGCTTCGCCCTGGGTCTCGTGCTCGGCCGGGAGCTGGCCGACGCCCTCCTGTTCACCAGCGCCCGGGTCCTGCCGGTACGCCTCGCCGAGTCGGGCTTCTCCTTCGCCCACGACGACCTGGCGACGGCCCTGGCCGCCGAACTGGGCCGGCCCGTCCCCACCTGAGTCGCCCGGCCCCGGCGCACCACCGCACGTCACACATCGCCCATCGCACATCGCACCCAGGAGTCACCGTGAGCCGATCAACCGAACGTCGCGTCTCGGTCAGCCGCGTCATCCCCCACCCGCCCGAGCGGATCTTCGACCTCCTCGCCTCCCCCGCCGGCCACGCCCGCATCGACGGCTCCGGGAGTGTGCGGGCGGCTCGCGACGACGACCCCCGACGCCTCGAGCTGGGGTCCCGCTTCGCCATGGACATGAAGATCGGCGTCCCCTACCGCATGACCTCGGAGGTGAAGGAGTTCGAGGAGAACCGCCGGATCGCCTGGGCCCACCTGGGGGGTCACCGGTGGCGCTACGAACTCGAACCGGTCGAGGGCGGAACCCGGGTGACCGAGACCTTCGACTGGTCCACGGCCCGCTGGCCCTGGCTCATCGAGAGGCTCGGATGGCCCCGGCGCCACCCGGCGAACATGGAACGCACCCTCGAGCGCCTGGCCGCCGTCCTCGACGCCGATGCCGGCTCCCCGTCCGGGGCCCCGTCCGAGTCCGATGCCGGCTCCCCGTCCGGGTCCGGGGCCGGTTCCCCGTCCGGGGCCGAGGCCGGTTCCGGCACCACACCGACCGACCCCGGCGACCCGCCGGGCGATCCTCAGGCCGGCTCGTCGGGGGTCACGTAGGCCGCGGTCAGGCCCCCGTCGACGGCGAGGTTGGCCCCCGTCACGTAGGAGGCGTCGTCGGAGGCCAGGAACACCGCCGCCGCCGCGATCTCCGCCGACTCCCCGAAGCGCCCCATGGGGATGTGCAC
>RFFY01000356.1 GCA_003697065.1 Actinomyces sp.
CATGTTGAAGGCCAGGTGGATGAGCCCGTCGTGCAGGAACGCCCCCGTCACCAGACGCCACCACTCGCCCTCGGCAACACCGATGATCTCGAGGGTCCGCCCCCGCTGGACGATCCCGCCCCCGATGAGCCCCCCGTCCACCAGGGCGTCGAACCCGATGCGGTCGAGACTCCCGCCGACCACCACCGACCACACGAAGGCGGCCACGTTGGCGGCGATGATGACCTGGGTCGCCAGGGGCCGCCACACCAGGTCCCGGGCGGCGACCACCCGGACGCGACCCCGGCTCGTGCACGAGGGGCAGTGGAACCCGACCGAGGCCGGGTGCATGCACTCCGGGCACATCGGCGCCCCGCATCGCTGGCATTTCACTCCCGCGCGACGGTCCGGGTGCCGATGGCAACGGGTGACCTCGGATTCTTCCACGTCGGGCACCGTACCGTCCCCCGACCCGACCCCGGCCGGGCCGGTCGCCCACCCGACGATGAGCGGACCGCTAGCGTCGGGGAACGTGAACGGACCTCCGGTCGACGATCCCGAGCTCCTCGGCCGGATCGAGGAGCTCAGCCGGGCCCCCGTCCTGCTCGTCGCCTGCGACTACGACGGCACGATCGCCCCTCTCGTGGACGATCCCATGAAGGCCTTCCCCCTGCGCGAGACCTCGGTGGCCCTGCGCTCCCTGGCCCTGTTGCCCCAGACCCACGTGGCGGTCATCTCGGGCCGGTCCCTGCGCGACCTGGCCGCCCTCTCGCGCCTCCCGGCGGAGATCCATCTCGTCGGCAGCCACGGCAGCGAGTTCGACATCGACTTCGCCCTCGAGCTCGACCACGAGCTGCGTGAACGCCGTCGTCGGCTCCTCGACGAGCTGCGCCGCATCGAGGACGAGATCCCCGGTGTCATCCTCGAACGCAAGCCGGCCTCGGTCGCCGTCCACTACCGCCGGGTCGACCCGGACCGGGTCCCGGACCTGCTCGAACAGGTGGGCGCCGTGGCCGACGCCATCGGCGATCTGACCGTCCGCCACGGCAAGCAGGTGTGCGAGCTCCTGCTCATCCCCACCGACAAGGGCGCCGCCCTCGACACCGTCCGCAAGAAGGTCGGGGCGACGACGGTGCTGTTCATCGGCGACGACGTCACCGACGAAGCCGCCTTCGCCACTCTCCACGGTCCCGACGTGGGGGTGAAGGTCGGGCCCGGCGACACCATCGCCCCCTACCGGGTGCCCGACCCGCCGGCGGTGGCCCGCCTCCTCGCCACCTTGTGCCACCTACGCGCCGACTGGCTGGCCGGGGCCGGGGTGGTCCCCATCGAGCGCCACTCCCTCCTGTCCGACCAGCGCACCGCCGCCCTCGTCACGCCGGAGGCCCGCATCACCTGGATGTGTGTGCCGCGGGTCGACAGCGCCGCCATCTTCGCCGAGATCCTGGGCGGCCCCCCCGCCGGCTACTTCGCCGTGCGACCCCTCCTCCACGACGGCGAGCCCGTCCAGCGCTACCTCGACTCGTCCCTGGTCCTGCGCACGAGCTGGCCCGACATCACCGTCACCGACTACCTCGACTGCTCCGACGGGCGACCCGGCCGCCTGGCCGGCCGCACCGACCTGATCCGGGTGATCGAGGGCCACGGGCGCGCCCTCGTCGAGTTCGCACCCCGCCTCGACTTCGGCCGCTTCCCCACCAGTCTCGAGGTCCGCGACGGGGGTCTCGAGGTGGTCGGCGCCACCGACCTCGTCGTGTTGCGCTCCCCCGGGGTCGAGTGGACGATCGAGCAGGTCGGCATGCACCAGACGGCGGTGGCCGAGGTCGACTGCTCGGCCGGCCCGGTGGTGCTCGAGTTGCGCTGCGGCACCGCCAGCCTCCGCCCCGACCGCTCCGACGAGGCCACCCGGCGCGAGGCCACCCGGCGCTGGTGGTCCGA
>RFFY01000357.1 GCA_003697065.1 Actinomyces sp.
GAGTTGGCGAACCCGGCGATGGTCTTGACGACGGCGTCCTCGAGGTAGGCGGCCTTCTCGCCCTTCTGCACGTCCCAGCGCATGGTCGACTTGTATTCGAGGAGGCGGTCTTCGCGGTCGGGGCCGATGAGCTCGCCGATCGGGCACGTGCGTTGGCGGGCGACGCGGGCCCGGCGGTAGATGGCGGGCCGGTATTCGTCGAGCAGGGCGGCGCGGAGCTCGTCGTTGTCGAGCAGTGCCGCGCCGAAGTCGGCGTTGGCGTCGGTGCGTCTCGCCAACGCCCGCATCCAGGTCTTGTCGAACCCGACGGCGAACGCCGCCTCGTCGTTGGCGGCGGCTTCCACCTGGATCTGCGGGTCGGACACGAGGTCGTCGGCGACCTGGTCGGTGAACAACCGGTCGGTGTCGGTGATGTTGGTGCCGAAGCGTTCGTTGATCCGGCGGATGATCTCCGAGAGGGGTTCGAGGTCGGGGTCGTGGTGGCGACCGCCGCCGCCGGTGATCGTGACGACCTCGCCGCCGTCGCCACCGTCGAGGGATCCGTCACCCTCGAAGGTCTTCTCCATGGCCAGGTGGGTCAATTCGACGGCGCCGCCGAGGTCGACCCCGGAGCCGGGTTCCCGCTTGATGAGGCGGGCGAGGGCCCGGCAGTAGAGATAGTCGCGTTCGAGTTTGACGTCGGTGAACGACACCACCTGGGACAGGAAGCTGTAGATGCGGATGAAGCGGTTCAGGGCGTCGCGGAACTCGTCGCGGCGCTCCTCGTCGAGCGCGTTCACCCGGTCGACGGCGGGCTGGAGGCCGGCGTTGATGCGTTCGTGGTTCTTGTCGGGGTCGGTGAGCAGCAGGGCGACGACCGAGTCGATCTCCTCGCGCACCAGTACACCGAAGGGGTCGAGTTCGGTGTGGGTGTCGTAGAGGAGGTGGGGATCCGTGGGTGGGGCGACGGTCCGTGCGTACCAGGGTTCGAAGGCGGCCTGGATGTCCTCGATGCGGTTGCGGAAGTCGAGCACGAAGGTGCCCGACTTGCCGTCCATGGTGCGGTTGAGGCGGGAGAGGGTCTGGACGGCGGCGAGCCCGGAGAGGGGCTTGTCGACGTACATGGCGTAGAGCTTGGGCTGGTCGAAGCCGGTCTGGTACTTCTCGGCCACGACGAGGATCTGCCAGGCGTCGGTGTCGAATTCCGCCGGCGTCTGTGAGTCGGGAAAGCCGTTGACCTTCGATTCGGTGAGTTCCTCGCCGTCGACATGGAGGGTGCCGGAGAAGGCGACGAGGGTGTTGACGTTGCCGATGCCGTGCTCGTTGCAGTAGCGGTCGAGGGCCTGCTTGTAGCGCAGGGCGTGCAAGCGCGAGGCGGTGACGACCATCGCCTTGGCCCTTCCCCCGATGCGATGGGCGACATGGTGGCGGAAGTGTTCGACGATGATCTCGGCCCGCTGAGCCAGGTTGGCTTCGTGCAGCGACACGAAGCGGGCGATGGCGGTGCGGGCCCGGGCGGCGTCGAGGTCCGGATCGTCGCTGATGGCCTTGTCGATCTTGAAGTAGGTCTCGTAGGTGACGTAGTTGGCCAGCACGTCGAGGATGAAGCCCTCCTCGATCGCCTGGCGCATCGAGTAGAGGTGGAAGGGCTCGTACTTGCCGGTGTCGGGGTTCTTGCGGCCGAACAGCTCCAGGGTGCGGCCCTTGGGGGTGGCGGTGAAGGCGAAGAAGGACAGGTTCGGCTGGCGGCCCCGCGCCGCCACCTCGGCGGCCAGAGCATCCTCGACGGGGTCGGGAACCTCGTCGACCGCGCCGGCTTCGGCCGCCTCGGCAGCGTGCCGTTCGGCCTCGGGGTCGGCGCCGGCCGCACCGAGGACCTTCTTCATCTCCTTGGCGGCGTCGCCGGTCTGCGACGAGTGGGCCTCGTCGACGATGACGGCGTAGTTGCGCTGCTTCAGCTCCGCGACGTGACGCATCACGAACGGGAACTTCTGCAGGGTGGTGATGATGATGCGGGCCCGCTCGCCGGCGAGCGCCTCGGCGAGTTGTCTGCTGTCCTGATCGATCTTCTCGACCACGCCGTGGGCGTGCTCGAACTGGTAGATGGTGTCCTGGAGCTGGCGGTCGAGGACGAGCCGGTCGGTGATCACCACCACCTTGTCGAACACCTTCTCATCACCCTTGTGCAGCGACGAGAGCCGATGGGCGAGCCAGGCGATCGTGTTGGACTTGCCCGATCCGGCCGAATGCTGCACGAGGTACGAGTGCCCGGCGCCGTGCTCGCGGGCGTCGGCCTCGAGGCGCAACACGGCCTCCCACTGGTGGAAGCGGGGGAAGATGGTGGTGCGGGTGTCGTGGTCGGTGTGGACGAAGCGGGCCAGCAGGTCGAGCCAGGCGTCGCGCTGCCAGACCTCCTCCCAGAGGTAGCC
>RFFY01000043.1 GCA_003697065.1 Actinomyces sp.
CCGCCAGGCGGCCGGCGACGAGCCCGCCGACGACGCTGCCGACGGCCGTGGCCGTCAACAGCAGGCCGAAGCCGACCTCGTCGAGCCCCAGTCGCTCGGTGGCGAACAGGACGAGCACGGCGAACCCGGCGGTGAGCCACAGGTTCATGAGGCCGAGGAGCAGGGCGAGGGAACGCAGGAGACGATGCCCCCACAGCCAGCGCACCCCCTCGGCGATCTCCCGGCCCAGGTGGGGGCGCGGGTCGCCCCGGCCGGGGCGGGCCGCGGCGCCGGAGTGGACGCCGTAGCGGCCGGGGAGGGAGGCGACGAGGGCCGCGGCCACCAGATACGACCCGCCGTCGAGCCACAGGGGCAGGCTGGCGGCGGCGGCGACCAGGAACCCGCCGAGGGGCGGACCGACGAAGCTGTTGGTGATCGTCTCGGTGGCGAAGAGGTTCCCGTTGGCACGCGGCAGCTGGTCGGGGTCGACGAGGCGGGGCAGGATCGTCTGGCTGGCGTTGTCGAAGAGGGTCTCGGCCATGCCGAGCACGAAGCCCGTGACGTAGAGCCAGGCCACGGTGTGGACGTCGGCGGCGACGGCGCCTGCCAGTGCCGCCACGATCGCGCCCCGGGCCATGTCGGCGGCGACCATGATCCGGCGCCGGTCGCCCCGGTCGACCAGGGCCCCCGCCGGGAGGGCGAACAGGAGCCAGGGGAGACGTTGGGCGGCGGCGACTCCCGCCACCGTGGTCGGGTCGCGGGTGAGTCCGACGGTGATCAGGGGGAGGGCGACGGCGAACACCCCGTCGCCCAGGTTGGAGACGGTGGAGGCGGCGAACAGGCGCCAGTAGCGCGCACCGAGGCCCGGTCGGGTGCGGAGCGGGGGACTGGTCACGAGGTTCTCGCTCGGGCCGGGGGCGGGTGGGCGACGCTAGCAGGGGCCCGGTCGCGTCCCGGCCGGACCCCACCCCTAGGATCGGGGCCATGTTCGCCGAGCGTCTCGACCGGGTCCGGCGGCGTATGGCCGAGCTCGGTGTCGACGTGCTGGTGGTGTCGGTCGGCGCCGATCTCCCCTGGTTGTGCGGCTACGAGGCCATGCCCCTCGAACGCCTCACCGCTCTCGTCGTGCCCCGCGACGACGCCGCCACCCTGGTCGTCCCCGCCCTCGAGGCTCCCCGGGTCGTCGAACGGCCCGACGTCTTCCGCCTCCGGCCCTGGGGCGAGACCGAGGATCCGGTGGCGATCGTCGCCGAGCTCGTGCCCGAGCCGGCTGTGGCCGGGATCGGCGACCAGATGTGGTCGCGATTCCTCATCGCCTTGATGCAGCGCTGGACCCGTACCCGCTTTCGCCGTGCCGGCGAGGTCACCGCGCCCCTGCGGGCGGTCAAGGACCCCGACGAGATCGCCGCTCTCCGGGCCGCCGCCGCCGCCGTCGACCGCATCGCCGAGCGCCTGCGGACGGGGGAGATCCCCCTGGTGGGTCGCAGCGAGGCCGAGGTCTCCGCCGAGCTCGGTCGCCAGATCCTCGCCGAGGGGCACCATCGGGTGAACTTCGCCATCGTCGCCGCCGGAGCCAACGCCGCCAGTCCCCACCATGAGCCCGGCGAGCGGATCATCGGCAAGGGCGAGGTCGTCCTGTGCGACTTCGGGGGGACGATGGCGGGGCCCGGTGGTGTGGGCTACTGCAGCGACATCACCCGCTGTGTCTGGTTGGGCGAGCCGCCGTCGGCCTTCGTCGAGCTCTACGAGGTGCTCCAGGCCGCCCAGGCCGAGGGGGTGAAGGCGGCCCGCGCCGGGGTCCCCGCCGCCGAGGTCGACCGGGTCACCCGGGCCCGCATCGACGAGGCCGGCTATGGGGCCTTCTTCGTCCACCGCACCGGGCACGGCATCGGCGTCGAGGCCCACGAGGATCCCTACATCGTCGAGGGCAACGAGGAGCTCCTCGTCGCCGGTCACGCCTTCTCGATCGAGCCGGGCATCTACGTGCCGGGCCGGTGGGGGGCACGCCTCGAGGACATCGTCGTCGCCGGGCCCGACGGGCCCGACCCCCTCAACCGTGTCGGTCACGAGCTGGCCGTGCTCGACGTCTGATCCCGTGAGTCACTTCTCCGCCGTCACCTTCTTCCTCCAGTGGGCCGCGGGCGGTTGGTTCTTCCTGTGGGTGACCACCCGTCGCCGCGAGGTCGGACTCGGCTACGGCTGGATCCAGAGGGCGCTGTTTTCGGCCATGGCGATCGGAGCCCTGGCCGGGGCGGCGGTGTCCCGGGTCGATCCGGCCCGCGAGGCCGCCGCCGTCACCTTCGTGGTCCTGGGGGCGGCGGCCCAGGTCTCGGCGGTCCGCCGCCGGCGGGCCGGCGTGGCCGGACAGCGCGCCACCGTCGAGCGCCGCAGCGCCCGCGTGGCGGCCATGACCGGGATCGACCGGGCGGCGCCCGCCTTCGACGCCGGGGCCCCCGAGTTCGACCCCCGCCTCGACCTGGCGGCGGCGGTGGCGGGATTGGTGGCGGTGGTGGGCGGGGCTGTCGACGCGGGGGGACCGACCGGACTCACCGTCGCCCGGGCCGTGGTCGGCGCCCTCTTCGTGGGTGCGGTCACCGACGCCATGCTCCTCGGTCACTGGTACCTCGTGCAGCCCGGTCTGGCCCGGGGGGCCCTGCTCGACCTGGTCCGCGCCACCGGCGTGATGTGGGTGCCCGAGCTGGTGGTGTGGCTGTGGCCCACGGGGATGGGGTCGGTGCTGTCGGGCACCATCGACGACGGCTACAACGGCCTGCTGGGGTGGTTCTGGGCGGCGTGCGTCGTGACGACCATCGGGCTGGTGGTCGTGGCCCGCCAGGCCCTGCGTGAGCGTGAATATTCGGCGGTCATGGCGGCCACGGGCCTCATGTATCTGGCCATCCTCACCGCCTTCGGGATCGACCTGGTGGCCCGCATCCTTCTGGCTGCCTGACCGCGCGACGCCACCGGCGAGGGAGCCATGCTTCACGACGCCTCCGGTGGCTATGGCGTCCGCCCCTTGTCCCGGCGGCGCCGGTGGGTCACACTGGATCGTGCGGCGCGGAGGCCGACGGGTGTTCCACGCGCCCTGTCGCCCCACGAGGAGACCTCCCACCATGCCCCGGGCCATCTGGAGCGGAGCGATCAGCTTCGGCCTCGTCACCATCCCCGTCCGGCTCTACCCGGCGGTGAAGCGCCGCAACGTGCGCTTCCACCAGGTCGACCGTGAGACGGGGGCCCGGATCCGCCAGAAGCGCGTGTCGGACCTCGACAGCACCGAGGTGCCCTGGGACCGCATCGTCAAGGGCTACGAGCTGCCCGGTGGTCGGGTCGTCACCGTCACCGACGACGAGCTCGCCTCCCTCGACCCGGCGGCCACCCGCACCATCGACATCGAGGAGTTCGTCGACGGCGCCGACATCGACCCCATCTACTACGACAGCGCCTATCACGTCGTCCCCGACCCCTCGACGGCCAAGCCCTACAAGCTGTTGACCACGGCCATGGAGCGGGCGGGGAAGGTCGCCATCGCCCATTTCGTGATGCGGACCAAGCAGTACCTGGCGGCGGTGCGTCCCCGTGAGGGCACCCTGTTGTTGTCGACCATGGTGTACGCCGACGAGGTCGTGCCGGTCGGCGAGATCGAGGGCTTCGACGCCCTCGCCGGCATCGAGATCGACGAGAGGGAGCTCGCCATGGCCTCCCAGCTCATCGCCACCCTCGAGGCCGACTTCGAGCCCGAGCGCCACCGCGACACCCACCGCGAGGCGGTGCTCGCCCTCCTCGAGCGCAAGGCGGCGGGTGCCGAACCCGAGCCCGTCGCTGCTCCCGCGGCCGCCGACGACACCGTGATCGACCTCATGGCCGCCCTCGAGGCGTCGGTGGCGGCCGCCAAGGCCGCCCGGGAGCGCCATCCCACCGCCCGAGCGGTGCGCCGCGCCGCCAGCGGCGGGGCGAAGAAGCCGGCGGCGAAAAAGCCTGCGGCGGTGAAGAAGAAGGCTGGGGCGAAGAAGGCGGCGGCGACGAAGAAGCCTGCGGCCAAGAAGAAGCCGGCGGAGAAGAAGGCGGCGACGACGACCGCGTCCAGGAAGAAGCCTGCGGCGGCGAAGAAGAAGACAGCGGCGAAGAAGACAGCGGCGAAGAGGCGCACCGCCGCCCACGGCGACACGGCGGTCACGACCCGCGTCCGTCAGAGCGCCTAGGTGGCCGCACGCGAGACCGGCGTCGAGGTCGACGTCGACGGCCGGCGCCTGACCCTGACCAACCTCGACAAGGTCCTGTATCCCCTGGTCGGCTTCACCAAGGCCCAGGTCATCGAGTACTACGCCGCCGTGGCCGAGGTGATGCTGCCCCACATCGGTGACCGGGGGGTGACCCTGCGACGCTGGCCCGACGGGGTCACCGGTGAGTCCTTCTTCCAGAAGCGCTGCCCCAGCCACCGCCCCGACTGGATCCCCGACTGCCCCGGTCCCGGAAGCCGCGACGGGCCGATCCGGTACTGCTGCCTCGACTCCCGCGCCGCTTTGGTGTGGGCGGCGAACCTGGCGGCTCTCGAGATCCACGCCCCCATGGCCCGCTGTGCCGACATCGAGAGCCCCACCATGGTCGTGTTCGACCTCGATCCCGGCCCTCCCGCCACCATCGTCGAGTGCTGTGCCGTCGCCCTCGAGATCCGCGACGTCCTGGCGGCGGTGGGTCTGAGCGCCGTGGCCAAGACCTCCGGCAGCAAGGGCCTGCAGGTCTACGTCCCCTTGAACCGTCCCCACACCCACCGCCACTGCGCCGACTTCGCCCTGGCGGTGGCCCGTCTGCTCGAACGGCGACACCCCGACCGGGTGGTGACGGTGATGAAGAAGGCGGTGCGCTCGGGGCGGGTGTTCATCGATTGGAGCCAGAACGCCCGTCACAAGACGACCGTCGCCGTGTACTCCCTGCGGGGTCGCGACCGGCCGACGGTCTCGACACCCGTCACCTGGGACGAGGTGGCGGCCGGAGCCGACGGGGAGCCCCTGGTCTTCGAGGCGAACGAGGTGCTCGACAGGGTGGAGCGGCAGGGCGACCTGTTCGCCCCCGCCGTCACCGTCGAACAGGACCTGCCCGGCACCCCGGCCGACGGTCTCGCCTGACGCGACCGAAGCGCGTTCCCCGCCCGCGAGGACGGGAGACCCGCAGGGGATGGATCAGGCGCCGGCGGGTCGGGCGAACCCGACCACGAAGGCCATCAGGAGCGCCACGAGGGCCAGGCCGACCAGGCGGGGGTACCGGCGTGGCAAGGAGGGCGAGGTGGCCGCGACCACGAGGGCGGCGATGGTCTGAAGCAGGTAGTAGAGGGCGAACGCCCGCGAGGCCAGACTGATGATGGCGAACACGTCGGACAGCCAGGTGAGCACGATCGCCCCCCCGACCACGACGACATAGCCGACCCCGGCGTCGGGATGTCCGCGTCGGGCCCCTGTGATCATCTCGCCGCCGCCGGCGGTGTCGGCGATGCCGGCGCTGAGCTGGCTGGCGACGGCGGCGACGACGAGCAGGGGAACCAGCACGACCGAGACGTCGCGGGCGAGGTCGATGATGGCCGTCTCGTCGAGCCCGGCGGGCAGGTCGCCGAAGGTGCGGACACCGAGTCCGACGAAGGCGACGTACACCACGGCGGACAGGGCCTGCGCCAGACGCATCGAACGCACCCGCAGGTCGGCGTCGTAGTGGAAGTCGAGGTAGCGCGACGTCTCGAAGCCCTGCACGACGAGGAGCATCCCGGCCAGAACCCGGGTGAGGGTCCAGGCGTCGAGGCCGGGGGCCGGGGCCCGGTAGGCCTCGACGACGGCGGCGGGGTCGGAGGCGTCGAGCACGGCCAACGACACGAGCAGGCCCCCGACGATCGTCAACTTGGTCCCCACGGCCCAACGCTCGACCAACTCGAGACCGTGGAGACCGCGCAACCAGCCGACGGCGCCGATGGCCACCAGGACCACGGTGGTGAGGATCCGGGCGCCGGTGTCGCCCACCTCGAAGGGGCGCAGGACGAAGGCGGCCATGAGGCGCAGGTAGAAGGCCACCGAGACGACGTAGGCGGCGCCGAGCACCAGGCGCGAGAGGCGCTCGAGGTCGGCCAGGGCCCGTCCGCACGTGGGATCGGCGAGGCGGGGTTCGACGTTGACGATGACGAAGCGGATCACCCCGCCCACCGCCCAGGCCGTGGCGACGATGCCGGCCATGGCCAACGGTGCCCAGGGTCCGACCGTCGCCGCCAACAGGGGGGTGACGACCAGGAACCCCGAGCCGATGATCGAGCCCAGAGGCGTGACGGTGGCCGACCAGAGGCGGGGAGACCGGCGGTCGACGTGGATGAGGGCCGCCGCCGTGGCCACGAGACCGATGACGACGCCGGCGTCGACGAGGGCGGTGGTGGCGTCCACCGGACGTCAGCGGGCCACGAAGTACTTGGCGCGGGGGTGGTGGCAGATGAGGGCCGAGGTGGTCTGTTCGGGCTGGTACTGGAAGCCCGTGTCCTCGTCACACACGATGCCGAGACGGTCGGCCCCGAGCAGATCGGCGACCGTGCGGTTGTCCTCGAGATCGGGACACGCCGGGTAGCCCCACGAGTAGCGGCCCCCGCGGTACTGCTGGCGGAACAGGCCCTGCAGGGTGGGGCCGTCCTCGTCGGCGAAACCCCACTCCTCACGGATGCGGCGGTGCCACATCTCGGCCAGCGCCTCGGTCATCTCGGTCCCGAGCCCGTGCACCAGCAGGTACTCGCGGTAGCGGTCCTCGGCGAAGAGGCGGGCTGTCACCTCCGAGACCCGGGGTCCCATGGTGACCAGGTGGAAGGCGGCATAGTCGACCTCGTCGCCGTCGACGGGGCGGAAGAAGTCGGCGATGCACAGCCAGGGCTCGGTGCGCTGGCGCGGGTAGTGGAAGCGGGCGAGTTCGGCACTGCGGTCGGGGTCGGCCCACACGACGAGGTCGTCACCGTCGCCGTTGACGGGCCAGTAGCCGTAGACCACCTGGGGGACCAGCCAGTCCTCGGCCTTGGCCCGGGCCAGCTGGTCGCGGAACAGGACCCGCAGGCGCTCCTTGAAGGCGGCGTCGTCCTCCCCCTTCTCGGGGCGGAACTGCCACTGGTTGCGGTACAGGGCCGTCTCGTTCACGTACTCGGCGATCTCGTCGAGGGACAGGCCCTTGACCACCCGCGACCCGAGGAAGGGCGGTTCGAAGATCGGGTTGTCGGTGACGACCTCGGGTGAGCGGGAGGGCAGCTCGTCGTCGCCGATGTCGCGGGTCGAGCGGCGGGGGAGGCGTCGCCCGGTCGGCGTGCGCCCGAAGTCGGGATCGACCTCGCCGCTGCGCTTCAGCTCGGCCAGGCGCTCCATCACGTGCAGGCCCTCGAAGGCGTCCTTGCCGTAGAACAGGGGGCCCTCGTAGACCTCACGCAGGTCGTTTTCGACATAGGAGCGGGTCAGGGCGGCCCCGCCGAGCAGGACCGGCAGGTGCGACAGGCCGCGCTCGTTCAGCTCCACCAGGTTGTCGCGCATGATCAGGGTCGACTTGACGAGCAGGCCGCTCATCCCGATGGCGTCGGCCTCCTTGGTGAGCGCCGTGTCGATCATCTCGCCGATCGAGACCTTGATCCCGAGGTTGTGCACGGTGAAGCCGTTGTTGGTCAAGATGATGTCGACGAGGTTCTTGCCGATGTCGTGCACGTCGCCGCGCACGGTCGCCAGCACGATCGAGCCCTTCCCGCCGGCGTCCTCGACCCGCTCCATGTGGGGTTCGAGGTGGGCGACGGCCGCCTTCATGGTCTCGGCCGACTGGAGCACGAAGGGGAGCTGCATCTCGCCGGAGGCGAAGAGTTCCCCGACGGTCCGCATCCCGGCGAGGAGGACCTCGTTGATGATGGTCAGGGGAGCGAGCCCGGCGGCCAGGGCCTCGTCGAGGTCGTCGGTGAGGCCGTCGCGGTCGCCCTCGACGATCCGGGTCTCGAGGCGGCGCTCGACGGTCCAGTCCGAGCGGTCCTCGCGCACGGTGGCGACCGTCTCGACATCGGCGAACACCTCGAGGAGGTGGGTGAGGGGATCGTAGGTGGGATCGGTCCCGTCGCCGCCGGCGGTGCCGCGTCGGTCCCAGATCAGGTCCTCGCACACCCGGCGCTGCTCGTCGGGGATGCGGGCGAGGGGCCGGATCTTGCCGGCGTGCACGATGGCGGAGTCGAGGCCGGCCTTCACACACTCGGCGAGGAAGACCGAGTTGAGGACGTGGCGGGCGGCGGGCTTGAGGCCGAAGCTCACGTTGGACACCCCGAGGGTCGTGTACACGCCCGGGAGCTCGCTCTTGATCCGACGGATGGCCTCGATGGTGGCGATGGCGTCGCGGCGCAGGTCGTCGTCGCCGGTCGTGAGGGGGAAGGTGAGGGCGTCGAAGAGGAGGTCGCCGGGTTCGAGCCCGTAGCGTCGCGTGGCGATGTCGTAGAGGCGGTGGGCGACACGCATCTTCCACTCGACGTCGCGGGCCTGGCCCTCCTCGTCGATGAGGAGGCAGATGACCGCGGCCCCGTACTCGCGGGCGAGCCGGAACACGCGGTCCATGCGCTTCCCCGCTTCTTCGCCCTCCTCGAGGTTCGCCGAGTTGAGGATGGCGCGGCCACCGAGCCAGCGCAGACCGGCCTCCAACACCTCGGGTTCGGTGGAGTCGAGCACGATGGGCACGCTCGACTGGGTGGCGAGACGGCGGGCCAGGGCGTCCATGTCGGCCACACCGTCGCGTCCGACGTAGTCGACGCAGAGGTCGATGACGTGGGCGCCCTCGGCGATCTGGTCGCGGGCCATCTGCACGCACGTGTCCCAGTCCTCGGCCAACAGCGCCTCGCGGAACTTGCGGGAACCGTTGGCGTTGGTCCGTTCGCCGATGAACAAGGTGGCCGTGTCCTGGTCGAGGGTCACCTGGCTGTAGATGGAGGCGACAGCCGGTTCGTGGCGTGGTCGGCGGGGCGCGGGTTGCAGGGAGCGGACGGCGTCGACGGTCGCCTTCAGGTGCTCGGGGGTGGTGCCGCAGCATCCGCCGACCACCCGCACGCCGAACTCGCCGACGAAGCGGGCGTGGTGGGCGGCGAGTTCGTCGGGGGTCAGGTCGTAGTGCATGTGGCCGTCGACGACCGAGGGGAGACCGGCATTGGGGATGCACGCCACCGGTACACGCGCGTGCTGGACCAGGTGGCGGAGGTGCTCGGACATCTCCTCGGGTCCGGTGGCGCAGTTGAGCCCCACCACCTGGGGCCGCAGGGCCTCGATGCTGGTCAGGGCGGCGGCGATCTCGGTGCCCGGCAGCATCCGCCCGGTCAGCTCGATGGTGACCTGGGTCTGGATGGGCACCCGGATCCCGGCGTCGACCATGGCCCGACGGGCACCGGCGACGGCCGCCTTGAGCTGGAGGAGATCGAAGACCGTCTCGATCAGCACGAGATCGACGCCACCGTCGAGGAGCGCCGCCACCTGCTCGGCGTAGAGAGGGGCGAGCTCCTCGAAGCGGATCTGACCCAGGGACGGGAAGCGGGTGCCGGGTCCCACCGAGCCGGCGACGAAGCGGCGCCGACCCGTGGCCGACCAGTGGTCGGCCGCCTCGCGGGCGATGCGGGCGTTGGCGAGGTTGATCTCGCGGACGCGGCCCTCGAGGCCGTATTCGCCCAGGGGGACGGCGAAGGCCCCGAAGGTGTTGGTCTCGATGACGTCGACGCCGACCGCCAGGAAGCTGTCGTGGACGGCCCGGACGACGTCGGGACGGCTGAGCCCGAGGATCTCGTTGCACCCCTCGAGGTCTGGTCCGCCGAAGTCGTCGGGGCCGAGGCCCGCCGCCTGCAGGCTCGTCCCCATGGCACCGTCGAAGACGACGACGCCGGCCTCGATGGCGTCGAGGTAGGCCTGCCCGCCGTCGGTGAACGGGAGCTCGTCGAGGGCCAGGGCGGTCGAGAGCTCGGTCATGGGCTCTCAGGGTACCGAGGGCGCCGGGGTGCGCCCGGTACGCTCCCGCCCATGTCCGACACACCCCCCGAGGCCGGGCGGACGCCGTCGCCTCCCGATGCCACGTCGAGGACCCGCCGAGCGCGACCCGCCGTCTACACGCGTACCGGTGACGACGGCACCACGGGCCTGCTCTACGGCGGCCGCGTCCGCAAGGACGCGCCGGCACCGGTTGCCTACGGCGACGTCGACGAGGCCCAGGCCGTCGTGGGTGTCGCCCGGGCCCACCTGGAGGCCCTGGCGTCGACCGGCGACGCCGCCGGCGACGACGCGGGTGAGGCGAGCGACGATGCCTGGCTGGCGGCCCTGCTCATCGACGTGGCCCGCGACCTGTGGGTGCTCATGGCCGAGCTGGCCACAGCACCCGAGAACCGTCGCAAGCTCGACGCCGGCTCGACCCTCGTGACCGGGGACATGGTCGCCGCCCTCGAACGGCGCATCGACGAGGTCTCGGGCCGCTTCGATCCGCCGGCGGCCTTCGTCGTGCCGGGCGAGGACCTCGTCGCCGCCCACCTCGACGTGGCCCGCACCGTCGTGCGCCGTGCCGAACGCCACGCCGTGGCCGCGGCCCATCCCGACTCGAAGGTCGTGCCCTACCTCAACCGCCTGTCCGATCTGTTGTGGGTCCTGGCGCGGTGGCGGGAGGGCACGCCACGCCCCGTCGCCGACGTCTGACCCGCCGCGCCC
>RFFY01000358.1 GCA_003697065.1 Actinomyces sp.
CTCGAGGCCCGGGAAGTCGAAGAAGGCCAGGGCGTTGCCGTGACCGATGTCGAAGAAGAAGTGGGTGGATCCCGGGTGGTCGCGGTTCTCGAACAGGTCGGTGAGAGGGAAGCCCAGCAGGTCCTGGTAGAAGCGGATGGTGGCCTCCACATCGGAGCAGAGGAGGGCAACATGGTGCACCCCGCGGGCGGTGCTGGCCGGCCGCTGGTCGCGGGGGCGCAGGTGGCGGGCCCGCAGGGCTTCCCACTCGCGATGACGGTCAGGGGGTGCAGACGTGGCGTCCATGTCGTCAGCCTGTCAGACGGGGCGGGTGTGGATCGGTCGCCCCGGCGCCGGCGAGGGTCGCTTCGAGGCGGCGCGCCAGCTCGGGCGGAACGACCGTGTCGGGGTCGCGCAGGCGATCGAGCTCGGCCCGGACGCCCACGAGGGCGGCGTACAGGGGTGGGCAGGTGGGACAGGTCGCCAGGTGGCTCTCCACGGCTCGGCGGGTCGGCGCATCGAGACGATCGTCGAGATAGTCGCTCACGTGCTGGCGGGCGTCCCAGCAGCGCAAGGGGACGTCGCGGGTGGCCCGGCGTCGCTCGTGCCCCTCGGCCAGAGCCCGCACCAGGGCCATGCGACCCCGCCGCAGGCGTTGCTTGGCCGCGGGGAGGGAGATGTCGAAGGACTCGGCGATGCGCGGCACGGTGAAACCCTCGATGTCGTGGAGGACGACGGTGGCCCGGTAGACGAAGGGCAGGCGCAAGAGGGCGTCCTGGAGCTCCTCGCGCAAAGCGGCCCGTTCGACGACGGCTTCGGCGTCGACGGTGAAGTCGTCGTCGCGCCAGTCGGCCTCGGCCTCCTCGACGGGGATCTCGCGGACCGACTCGCGATCCGCCCGACGCACCCGGTCGACGAAGACGTTGTGGGCGATCCGGTAGAGCCAGCGCTCGAGGGGTACCTCGCCCCGCCACTGGTCGGAACGGGCGAGCGCCCGCTCGGCGGTGTCCTGCACGACGTCGGCGGCCAGGTCCGGATCGCGCGACAGACGCAGGGCGTAGCGGTAGAGGCGGGGAAGGGCGGCGCTCAGCTCAGCCGTGTCGATCGGCACCCGCTCATCTTGGCAGGTACCCGGGGGTGTGGGCCGCTGCCGGGCGGCGGGGGACCAGGGAGACCCCACCCCAGACGACGAGGGCGACCCCCAACAGGGTCAGCACGATCCCGCCGAGCCCGACACCTGCTCCCGTCAACACGAGACCACTGACGAGTCGGGTCAGAGCCAGGACGCGCGGCACGGTCGGACCGGGGCGCCCGCCGCGAGCGGCATCGGCCAGGGTGTCGAGACCGCGGGCGTCCGTCGCGCCGGTGGCTCGGGCCGCCACCCGGCCGTCGGCGGTGACGGCGACGAAGGTGGGGGCGGCGCGGATGCCCAGCGCCGCCACGAGCTCGGGTCGCCGGGTCGCGTCGACCTCCTCGATCACGACCCGGCCGCCCCACCGCCGTCGGGCCGCGGCCACCTCGGGCTCCATCCGACGGCAGTGGGGGCATCCGGGTGTGCGGACGAAGAGGACACGGGGCATGTCCGAAGCGCCGGGGGCGGGGCTGTCGGAGCTCACCGTGGCCCTCCTCGTCCGGGGGGCGCGCAGCGCCGCCGGAGCCGGGCTCAGTGGGCGCCCGCGCCCTTGCGGGTGTCGAGCTTCAGCAGGCTGTACAGGGGGCAGAAGCCCACCAGGCCGGTGATCAGGGGGATCAGGCCGATGATGCCGACGACGACGCCGGCCGCACCGTCCATGACACCGAAGCCGACGATGAGCAGCACGATGCCCAGGATCACCCGGATCACCCGGTCGACGGTTCCCTCGTTGAGCTTCATGGTCGTCCTCCCACGGATCGGTCGCTTCGTGTTTCTCTCGTCTGTACGACGCCCGAGGGAGCCCGATCGATACCCGTCTGTGGTGTGAACTGCGGCACAGACGTCCGATACGGTGGGGGGTATGTGGACGAGGGCTAGGCTGGTGGGGTGAGATTCCCCGAGGAGATCAACGACGACGTCCTCAAGCGCCTACGGCGCCTCGAGGGTCAGATCCGCGGGGTGCAGCGCCTCGTCGACGAGGGCGCCGAGTGCCGCGAGATCGTCCACCAGCTGGCGGCGGCCAAGGCGGCCCTCGACCGGGTCGGGTTCCGCTTGGTGTCCGCCGGTCTACGCCACTGCGGCACGGGCGATGCCTCGTCGAAGGAGGCGGCCGAGCTCGAGAAGCTCTTCATGAAGTTGAGCTGACGGCGACCCGCCCCGCCGGGCCGCCAGGAGGGAGGGTTCGTGCGCGTCGGACTCATGGCACCGCCGTGGGTACCGGTCCCACCCCCGCGTTACGGGGGGACCGAGGCCGTCATCGACCGTCTGGCCCGCGGCCTCGTCGCCGCCGGTCACGAGGTGTTCTTGTGGACGACCGGCGACAGCACCTGCCCCGTGCCCCGTGGCCATGTGCTCGACGTCGCCGACGGCGAGCACATGGGCCTGGCCGCCGTAGAGCTGCGCCACCTCATCCACGGCTACCGGGCCATGATCGACAGGGGTGTCGACATCGTCCACGACCACACCCTGATCGGCCCGGTCTACGCCCGCCGCCACCCCGAGCTCCCCGTGGTGACCACCAACCACGGCCCCTTCGACCAGGCCCTCACCGACCTCTACCGGGCCGTCGCCGGGGAGGTGCCCGTCATCGCCATCAGCCGGGACCAGGCCTCGCGGGCCGGTGACGTCCCCATCGAGGCCGTCATCCACCACGGACTCGACCTCGACCGCTTTCCGGTCGGCGACGGCGGCGGCGACGCCGAGGGTCCCTACCTGGCCTTTCTCGGCCGCATGGCACCCGAGAAGGGAGCGCGGCGGGCCGCCCTGGTCGCCCGGAAGGCGGGGATGCGCCTGCTCATGGCGGCCAAGATGCGTGAGCCCTGGGAGAAGCGCTTCTTCGCCGAACAGGTCGAGCCCCTCCTCGGTGACGGGATCGAGTACATCGGCGAGATCGGCCATGAGGACAAGGTCCGCCTCCTCGGTGGCGCCCGGGCGCTGGTCAACCCGATCCGGTGGCCCGAGCCCTTCGGGCTGGTGATGATCGAGGCCCTGGCCTGTGGCACCCCCGTGCTCGCCTTCCACCAGGGCTCGGCCCCCGAACTCGTCGATCACGGTGTCACCGGCTACCTGTCGGACTCCGTCGACGCCATGGCCGACGACGTCGCCCGCCTCGACGCCCTCGACCGTGCCGCCTGCCGCCGGGCGGCCGAGGCCCGGTTCAGCACCGAGCGCATGGTGCGCGAACATCTCGCCGTGTACGAGCAGGTGATCCGGCGCCACCGGAGCTGACGGCCCCATCCCCGTCGCCATGGCGTTCTTCGACTCGACCGACTCCTCGCCCTTCGAGGGCCGCGGCGCCGTCGCCTCCCTGGTCAGCGGCGAGGGTACGGTCACCCTCGTCGAGGGCCAGTCCTTCGCCCTGTCGGGCCGCACCGGTGACATCGATCCCGACTTCCCCCAGGGAGTGTTCGAACTCGATGCCCGCGTCGTGTCCCGCTGGCAGCTGCGGGTCAACGGCCACCGCCTCGAGCCCCTCGCCGTCGCCACCCCCACTCCCTTTTCGGGCCTGTTCGTCGGACGCACCCACCCCCCACCGGGTCGGGCCGACGCCTCGGTCATCGCCGTCCGTCGCCGCGACGTGGGCCGGGGCATGCGCGAACGGATCGAGCTCACCAACCACGGCCTCGAGGCGTGTCGGGTCGAGGTCGAGCTCCAGATCGACGCCGACTTCGCCGACCTCTTCGCCGTCAAGGAGAACCGGGTCCGACGCCACGGCTCCCTGCTGCGGCGGATCGAACCGGACCTCGTCCGCGTCGCCCACCGCTCCTCGCGCGGCGAGCGGGTGGTGACCGTCACCTTCTCGGAACCGGCCGAGGTCGACCCGGCCGGATGCTGGTGGACCTGTGTGCTCGGTCCCCGCGAGACCTGGGAACTGTGCCTCCAGGTCGAGATCGACCTGGGCGAGGGGGCGGTGACCCCCCTGTTCCGCTGCGGTGCCGCCGACGACGAGTCCCCGGTCCCCGTGCGGCGACTCGAGGACTGGACGGAACGCCTGCCGCGCCTGCACACCGGCCATCCGCCCCTCGACCGCACCCTGCAGCGGAGCCTGACCGACCTCGGGGCTCTCCGCATCTTCGATCCGCACCAACCCGAGCTCCCCGTGATCGCCGCCGGCGCCCCCTGGTTCATGACCCTGTTCGGCCGCGACAGCCTGCTCACGAGCTGGATGAGCCTGCCGGTCGACCCCGATCTGGCCCGGGGGGTCGTCCGCACCCTCGCCCGCCTCCAGGGTCGACGGGTCGACGACCGGACCGAGGAGGAGCCGGGCAAGATCCTCCACGAGGTGCGCTTCGGCGGGACGGGGGCCCTGTCGCTGGGCGGCGGCGACCGCTACTACGGCTCGATCGACGCCACCCCCCTCTTCGTGATGCTCGTCGACGAGCTCCACCGCTGGACCGGCGACGACGCCCTGGTGGCCGAGCTGACCCCCGCCGTCGACGCCGCCATGGCCTGGATCGAGGAGTTCGGCGACCGCGACGGCGATGGCTTCGTCGAGTACGAGCGCCGCTCCGAGCGGGGACTGGAGAACCAGGGCTGGAAGGACTCCTGGGACGCCGTCCGCTTCGCCGACGGGCGCCTGGCCCGCGCCCCCATCGCCTTGTGCGAGGTCCAGGGCTACGTCTACGCGGCCCATCGGGCCCGGGCGCGACTCGCCCGCCACGCCGGCGACGAGATCCTCGCCCACCACCACGAGTCCCGTGCCACCGCCCTGCGCGAGCGCTTCGAGGAGGCCTTCTGGTTGCCCGACGCCGGCGTCTACGCCCTCGGTCTCGACGCCGCCAAACGCCCCATCGACGCCGTGGCGTCCAACATGGGCCACCTCCTGTGGACCGGCATCGTCTCCGGCGAGAGGGCCGCCCGGGTGGCCGAGCGTCTCCTCGATGCGCGCCTGTTCAGCGGCTGGGGGGTACGGACCCTCGCCACCGACATGGCCGCCTACAACCCCGTCTCGTACCACAACGGGTCGGTGTGGCCCCACGACAACGCCCTGGCCGTGCTGGGTCTCCTGCGCCACGGCTTCGTCGACGAGGCCCATCGCCTCATCGGGGCCCAGCTCGACGTGGCCCTCGCCCACGCCGGTCGCCTGCCCGAGCTCTTCGCCGGGCTCGACCGGTCGGAGCTGCCCGTCCCGGCGGCCTATCCCACCTCGTGTTCGCCCCAGGCGTGGGCGGCCGCGTCACCTCTGGCGTGGATCCGCGGCCTGCTCGGTCTCGAACCCGACGTGTCCGCGGGCACCCTCACTGTGGCCCCCGCCCTGCCCCCGTGGCTACCCGGGATCGTCATCGAGGAGATGCGTCTGGGGCCGACGGGGCGCGTCACGGTGCGCGCCGGCGCCGACGGAACCTGGGAGGTCGACGACGGTGGTCTCGGCCTCGAGGTGACCTCGGGGGCCGGCCGGAGCTGAGCCCGGACGGCGGCCCCGGAGATGGGCCGTTCGGCCCATTGGGTGCCGTGGGTCTCAAGACCCGGACCCCGTGGGGCCGATGACCCGGGTACCGCGCCGCTCGTCGCCGCACCCCGGGCGGGGACCGACGACGATCGCACGGGACCGCGGCGGTGCCGCGGTGAGGGAGTGGGGTCGGCCTCCCGACACCGAGAGGTGACGCCAACAGGAGGTGCGTTCATGTCCCTGTCCGCCCTGGCCGGTAGTGCCGCCGGCAAGATCGCCATCGGCGCGGCCGCCACCGCCCTGGTCGCCGGTGCCGGCGCCGGCGTGGAGTCGATGGTCGAGGTGCGCACCCTGCGTCCCGCGGCGACGGTGGAGTCGAGTGAGGTCGTCGACGACGTCGCCGAGCTCACCGTGTCGGCCACCGACGATCACTCATCCGACTCGCCGGACGATGTCTCCGACGCTGTCGACGACTCGAGTGACGTCGAGGGGAGCGCCGAGTGCAGCGTCGGCGACGATGACAGCGACGAGGTGGAGTCGGAGTCGGAGTCGGAGTCCGAGGACCACGACGGCGACGACGATCACAGCGACGAGGTGGAGTCGGAATCCGAGGACCACGACGGCGACGACGATCACAGCGACGAGGTCGAGTCGGAATCCGAGGACCACGACGGCGACGACGAGTCGGTCGAGGTGGAATCCGAGGACCACGACGGCGACGACGAGTCGGTCGA
>RFFY01000359.1 GCA_003697065.1 Actinomyces sp.
GATCCCGTCGACGGCGGTCAGGTGGCTGTCGGGCAGCCGGCGGGGCTCGTGTACGACGGCCACCGACGGGCCGTTGTCGACCCGGTGACGACGGGCGGTCACATGCACCGGCTCGAGGCGGAAGCCCGCCAGCCCCCACAGTGCGGCCGCGCTGTGATGGGACACGACCGCCCGCGGGCCGGCGTCGAGCGTGGCCGCCATCACCCGAGCGTGGGAATCGGCCGGCGCCCCCGCCACCCGCAGGACACGCGGTGTGACCTCGACCAGGCGACCGCTCGTCACCCGCCGGGCCACGGCGTCGGCGCGGATGCCGGCGGCGCGGAGCTGGCGGCGGGCCACGACCCCGTGCTGGGCAGCGGCGAAGGAGGCGATGACGGCGTCGACATGCGGATCCATGCCGACCAGCCTGACGACGAGGTGTGACACTGCTCCCACCCACCGTGGTATCCACCTGGCCCAAGTCTCCCCCACTGTCACCCCCTTACCCGTTCTGGCTCCCCCGGCGACGGCGCAGCCGCGCCTGGGGGAGCCAGAACGCATGGGTAGGGGTGGGGAGGCAGGGTCAGGCGCCGGCGCCGGGGGCCGCGCCGACGAGGACGCCCGGCTCCACGCCGTAGCCGGGGGAGCCGTGCTCGCTCACGTCGAGACCGGCGATCTCGTCCTCCTCGCTCACCCGCAGGCCGATGGTGCGCTTCAGCACCCAGAAGGTGAGCCCGGACGCAGCCAGCACCCAGGCGGCCACCATCACCACACCGATGGCCTGCACCAGGAGCTGCTCGACGCCGCCGCCGTAGAACAGTCCGGCGTCGTCGGTGGCGACGAAGCCGTCGGCGTAGTGGGCGAACAGGCCGACAGCGAGGGTGCCCCACACCCCGCACACCCCGTGCACCGACACGGCCCCGACCGGGTCGTCGATCCGCAGGCGGTCGAGGACGGCGACCGAGAACACCACGATGGCGCCCGCCACGAGGCCGGTGATCACCGCGCCGGTGGGCGTCATGGTGGCCGTGCCGGCGGTGATACCCACGAGACCGGCGAGCACGCCGTTGCCGATCATGCCCACGTCGGGCACGCCGTCGCGGAGCCACACCACCACGGTGGCGGCCAGGCCCCCGGCGGCGCCCGCCAACAGGGTCGTGACCGCCGCCCGCATCACCACCCCGTCGGCGGCCAGCTCCGAACCGGGGTTGAACCCGAACCAGCCGAACCACAAGACGAACACACCCGTGATGGCGAGGGGGATGGAGTGCCCCGGAATCGCCCGCGGCCGGCCGTCGGGTCCGTAGCGCCCGATACGCGGCCCGAGGAACAGGGCCCCCATCAGGGCCGCCCAGCCCCCAGCCGAATGCACGATGGTCGAACCGGCGAAGTCGCCGAACCGCGCCCCGCCGATGCCGAGATCGGCGATCAGTCCCTCCCCGGACCAGAAGGCGTGGACGACCACGGGGTAGATGAGTCCGGTCATGACGGCACTGAAGATCAGATAGGCGGAGA
>RFFY01000044.1 GCA_003697065.1 Actinomyces sp.
CGACGAGGCGACCGTCGTGCCCTCGACGACGACAGCGGCGGCCGTCTCGTCGCAGGAGGTCTCGAGACCCAGCACCCGCCCCGTCGCCGACGACCCGGTCCCCGTCACCGCACCACCTCGTCGTCGTCGCCGGCCCCGGCGTCGTCGGGGTGCGCCGTGATCGGGGCCAGGCCCCGGCGGATCAGCTCGAGACGCTCGGCGATCTCGGGCCGGTCGATGTCGTGGCACCACATGACGACGGCGTCGTCGGTCGGGTCGCTGTAGTAGGCGGCCCGGACCCCGGCGGGAGCGAACCCGAACCGCCCGTAGAGACGCTGGGCCCGCCGGTCGGCGGCCCGGACCTCGAGGGTCAGATGGGCGATCTCGCGGGACCGGGCGGCGGCGAACAGGGCCAGCAGCAGTCGCGACGCCACCCCCCGCCCCTGGAGGTCGGGGCGGACCGCCACCGTCGTCACGTGACCCTCGTCGAGGACGCTGAGCAGGCCCGCATGGCCGACGACGGTGTCGGTCACCGCCACGAGATGCACGCGGGTCGGGTCGGCGAGTTCGCGACGCCACAGGGCGGTCGACCAGGGACGCGAGAAGCACACCTCGTCGATGGCCCGCACCGCCGACAGGTGCCGTCCCCGCATCGGGACGACACGCACCCCCGCCAGAGTGAGGTCGACGAGGGGCACGGCGGCCCCGGCGCCCGTGCCGACCGGCCCGTTCACGCCGCACCTCCCACCGGGTCGCCCCAGTGGGCCTGGGCGTCGGGTCGCCGCAGGTAGACGGGGGCGATCTGATCGGGTCGAACGAACTCCTCGCGTACGGCGCGGGCGTGGGCGAGTTCGACCAGGGCCGTCGCCGTCGGGTGGGCGAAACACCCGTCGGCGATCTCGACCTCGGCGATGCCGTCGAACACCTCCCGGTGGGCCAGGGCGCCGTCGCCCACGACCAGGGTCTCGTCGCCCCGCGCCGTGATCTCGGCGGCCACCTCGTCGGGCCGACCCACCGCCGCCTCGCCCTCACGCTGGATGCCACCGGGCACGGGCCGGTAGCGGGCGTGGAACACCTCACCCCGGCGGGCGTCGAGGACGGCGACGATGGTCCGGCTGGTGAAGCGGGCGGGGAAGGCGACCAGGTCGAGGCTGCTCACCCCCACCATGGGCGCCCCGAGGGCGTGGGCGAGAGCCAGGGCCGTGGCCATCCCGACGCGCAGACCCGTGAAGAGACCCGGACCGACGTCGACGGCCACCACACGGATGTCGCGGGGCGTCACACCGGCTTGACGGCACACGAAGTCGATCTGGGGGGCGAGGGACTCGGCGTGGCGTCGCGGCACCCCGGAGCGGGCCGCCGCCAACAGGCCCGACTGGTCGGCCAGGGCGCAGCCCACCTGGCTGGTGGCGGTCTCGATACCGAGGATCAACACGCCGGCGTCTCCCCCGCCGGGGACGAACCGACACCGGCCCCGCTCACCCCGACGCGCCACGGGCCGAGGCACCGCTCGAGGGCGGCGCGGCGGGCGGCCCACCGGGCGCCCCGGACGGCCAGGTCGAGACACCGCGCGTCGTCGGGAGCGGCGGGATCGTCGTCGAAGCGGAGGGCGACGGTGAGACGATCGGCCGGCAGGAGGGGCTCGATGCGGTCGGCCCACTCGACGAAGGTGACGGCGTCGTCGAAGAGCTCGTCGAGGGCGAGATCGGCGGCGTCGTCGGGATCGTCGAGGCGGTAGACGTCGAGGTGGTTCACGACGACGTCGCCCACCAGACGATTGGCGAGGGTGAAGGTCGGGCTGGTGACCGGTTCCGTCACCCCCAACGCCCGACACGCCCCCTGGACGAAGGCCGTCTTGCCGGCACCGAGGTCGCCCACCAGGGCGACGACGTCGCCGGGCACCAGGAGGCCCGCCACGGCCGCCGCGAGGCGCCGGGTGTCGTCGACCGTACGCGTGGCGCAGGAGATGACGGCGGATTCGCCCCGGACCTCGGTCACACCCTGGAGGCTAGCCGTGACCCCCGGGGCCCGAGCTCCGGCACCGTCACCCGCTCACGGCGGCCCGGACCGCCCGTTCGACGGCGGCCACGGCCAGGATGCGCACCCGGTCGACCTCACCGCCCGGCCCCAGGCCGGGGGGAACGGGTCGCCGGCACGTGGCGGCCGCCACCAAGGCGTCGCCGTCGACGCGGGTGTGGGCCGGGACCAGGGCCCGGCCCAGGCCGTCGTGCCCGCTCTGGGCCACCAGGAGGCACCCGGTGGTGTCGAGGGTGGCGTCGGTGACGATCACCCCGATAGTGGTGTTGGTGCGCTCCTCGCCGAACACCCGACCGGGCGCCGGCCAGGTCTCGCCGCCGTCGACGAGGCGGTCGAGCAGACCGTCGTCGGGCTCACCGGCGGCGTTGACGGCCACCACCGCCACCACCGTCGGTCCCCCCTCGACCCGGGCGATCCCCAGCCCCCCGGGGCGGACGGCGTCGGGCCCCCGCCAGGTGCCGACC
>RFFY01000360.1 GCA_003697065.1 Actinomyces sp.
CGCCAGTACACACGGACGGGCCGTTCTGGCTCCCGTATCACCCGCCCCACGGTCCCCACCGGCGCCAGAACGCACGGTCCCCAACCGTTCTGGCTCCCGTATCACCCGCCCCACGGTCCCCACCGGCGCCAGAACGCACGAGACGGGGGGTGGGTCCGCAGACCCACCCCCCGTCTCACGGGTTCGTCGTCAGGCCGAGGTCAGCCGGCCACGTCCACGAGGGTCACGGCGATGACGCCGCTGGCATCCTCGTGGGTGACGGCACCGAGGTAGTCGGTACCGGCGGTCAGACCCGTCCAGCTGATGTCGACGGTGCCGGCGGTGGCGATGGTCGCCGACGCCGGGGCCGCATCGACCGACAGGCTCGACGCCGCATCGGGCACGACCCAGGTCGACAGGTCGAACGCCGCCGAGGGACCGGCGGTCTGCCAACCGTGGACCCACACCGTCCACACGCCCGGAGCCGGGAACGGGATGTCGACGACCTCGTCGGTGCCACCGTTGGTCGAGGCGGCCACGATGGCCCCGCTCGGATCGGCGACGTACACGTCGAGGTCGATGGCATCCGGATCCGCCACCGACGACGGCGGCAGGGCCACCCGGAAGTGGGTCGCGCCCGTCAGGTCGAAGGTGTAGGCGTTCGAGAAGCCGTCGGTGGGATCGAAGTTCTGATCCGGATCCTGCACGACCGTGTCACTGATCACGTCGGCGGCGGCGAGACCGTGGGGAACGGCACTGTAGGGACCGGTGTAACCGAAGGACACCGGAATCGACAGGCTGCCGCTGGTCCCGCTGCCGGCCACCACCGACGGGGTGTCGATGGCCGTGCCGCGCACCGCGATCGGGCTACGGGCCGTGTACTTGCCGCTCTTCCAGGTGAGCGAACCCTCGCTCCACACCCCGACGGCGCCGGTGCCGTCGTTGGTGATCGTCACGGTGTAGCTCGCCGACTCACCGGGAGCCAGGGTCAGGGTGGACGGCACCACGTCGACGGTGTAGCCGGCGGGGGCGTCGACCTTGACCTTCCAGGTGAGGGTGGTGTCGGCCACGCTGGTGACCGTCCGGGTGACGGTCTGGGAGCCGGCCAGATCGGCGATGCCGATGGAGGCCAGGTTCAGGTCGCTCGGATCGGTGGGGACACCGATCGACTCGAGGAAGGCGCACGTTCCGGCGCTGACCACGTCGGATCCCACACCGCACAGGAAGCCGATGTACTCGAAGAAGCCGGCGTCGTAGACGAGACCGGGATCGAACATGGACCCGGGCTTGTCGACACGGCCGGGATCGACGTGACCGGCCCCCATGGCGAAGGCCCCGGCGGGGCTGACCCGGTCGTTGTCGACCACGTCGGGATCGGCGGTCGTCATGATGGCCGACTTGGCCATGGCCGCCGACCAGTCGGGATGGACCTGGCGCAAGAGGGCGTAGAGGCCGGCGACGTGGGGGCTCGACATCGAGGTACCGGCGATCGCCATGAACAGCTGGCCCGGGACCTCACCCGGGTCGACC
>RFFY01000361.1 GCA_003697065.1 Actinomyces sp.
GCCCCGCAGGATGGCGAGGAGGCGCCGCAGGTCCGGGCGGGCCCCGGTGGCCCGCAGCACCTGCACCAGCCACACCCAGGGCTCGAGGATGACGGCCCCACCCGCCCCGTCGAGGCCCGCTTCGAGCACCGCCCGGGCGAGGGGGCGGATCTCGAGCCCGGCGTCGCCGAAGGTGGCTGCCAACGAGGCCACCGTGACGTCGTCGACGTCGCCGCCGAGCACGCGGCGGGCGAGCTTGGCGGCGATGAAACCGGGCACGGCGGGATGGGCCATGACGGCGTCGACGACGGTGTCGACGTCGTGGACGCCGTCGACGCCCAGGTAGTGCTGGGGGGTGTCGTCGTGACGGGCGGGGACGAAGACGACCTCGTTGCCGAAGCGGCGCCGCACGACCCAGCCGCTGAGCGCCACCGCACCGGCCCGCACGTCGTCCTCGGTGTAGTTGCCGACGCCCATGGTGTACAGCTCGAGGAGCTCCCGGGCGTAGTTCTCGTTGGGGGCCCGGCCCGTGTTGGTGGTGCCGTCGAGGAAGACGAGCATGGCGGCGTCGACGGTCACGTCGCGGATGAGGCGGGGGAACGAGCCGAACGCCGAGTTGCGGAGCAGCTCGAGATGGCCGATCAGCAGGTCGACCGACTGGACGACGGCAAGCGACACGGCGAAGTGGTCGTGCCAGAACCACATGAGGGTGTTCTCGTAGGGGCGCCGGGCGTCGAGGAGCAGGTCGAGCCAGGCCGAGAAGGTGGCGAGGCGGGCCTGCTGGCGGGCCTCGGGGTCGCCGGGGCCGGGGTCGGTGATCCCGGCGAAGGGGTCGACGACCGGGGCGATGCCGGCGGCGTCGGGATCGGTGAGTTCGTCGAGCCAGGCGTCGACGCCGCGGGCGCTGAGCTCGTCGAGGCGACCGGGCTCGAGGCCCCACCCGACCCGCCGGGCCAGCCAGGCGATCTGTGCTCGTGTGTCCATGGTCCGATGATCGGCACCGGACGTGAGGAGAGTATGAGGAGGCGGTGAGCGCCGCGTCA
>RFFY01000362.1 GCA_003697065.1 Actinomyces sp.
CTGGTGCGGCCCTCGCGCCGGATCGCTCCGGGCACCGTCGTGACCTGCGGGCCCCTGCGGGTGGAGGTCGGCGAGGACCTCGGTGAGGGTCGCCGCCTGGTCCGCCCCGATCCCGGCGGCCGCGACCTGGCGGCGGTGCTCGACGAGGTGGGCGAGATGCCCCTGCCGCCCTACCTGCACGCCCGCCTCGACGACCCCGAGCGGTACCAGACCGTGTTCGCCCGCCGTCCGGCGTCGGCGGCCGCCCCGACCGCCGGCTTGCACCTCACCCACGAGATCCTCGAGGCCCTCCGCCGGCGGGGGGCGCGTCTGGCCCGGGTCGAGCTGGTCGTCGGCCTCGACACCTTCCGGCCCGTCACCGCCGCCCGTCTCGACGAGCACCGCATCCACACCGAGGCCTACACGGTCCCCGATGCGACCCTCGAGGCCGTCGCCGGGGCCCGCCGGGTGGTGGCCGTCGGTACCACGGTCGTGCGGGCCCTGGAGACCTGGGCCCGCACCGGTCGCCCCCGCGGGCGCTCCGACCTGTTCATCCGCCGCCCCTTCGACTGGCGGGTGGTCGACGTCTTGATGACCAACTTCCATCTCCCCCGCTCCACCCTGTTGTGCCTCGTCGACGCCTTCGTCGGCCCCCGCTGGCGCGACCTGTACCGCCTCGCCCTCGACGAGGGCTACCGCTTCCTGTCCTTCGGCGACGCCTGCTGGCTCACCCGGGCCGGCGACCCGGCTCCGGGCGGGGGGACAGACGGGGGGACGGACCGGTGAGGGCGCGTCTCGAGGTCGAGGCCCGCGACGGCGGGGCACGCGCCGGCACCCTCGTCACGGCCCGGGGACGAGTGGCCACCCCCTGTTTCATGCCCGTCGGCACCCGCGGCGCCGTGCGTCACCTCGCCTCGTCGGATCTCGAGGAGCTCGGGGTCGAGGTGGTCCTCGCCAACACCTACCACCTCATGCTGCGCCCCGGGGCCGACACCGTGGCCCGCCTCGGGGGGATCCACGCCTTCGCCGACTGGACTGGTCACGTGCTCACCGACTCCGGCGGCTACCAGGTCTTCTCCCTCGAGCCCCGTGTCGACGACGAGGGGGCGACCTTCACCTCCACCTACGACGGCAGCACCCACGTCCTCACCCCCGAACGGGCGGTCGACGTCCAGGCCCTCATCGGCGCCGACATCCAGATGGTCCTCGACGTCTGTCCGCCCTCGCTGGCGCCGCCTCCGGTGCTGCGCACCGCCGTCGATCGGACGGCGGCCTGGGCCCGCCGGGCCCGCCGCCGCTTCCTCGAGCATCCCGACGCTGCCGGGCGCCAGTGCCAGTTCGGGATCGTGCAGGGGGGCACCGACGCCGCCCTACGGGTCGAGTCGGCGGAACGCACCGTCGCCTGTGACTTCGACGGCTACGCCATCGGGGGGTTGTCGGTCGGCGAGCCCCGCGAGGTCATGCTCCCTGCCCTCGACGCGGCGATGGCTCTGCTCCCCGCCGACCGGCCCCGCTACTTCATGGGGCTCGGTGACCCGGTCGGGATCGTCGAATCGGTGGGACGGGGCGTCGACATGTTCGACTGCGTCCTGCCCACCCGCCTGGCCCGCCACGGCACCATCCTCACCGACCGGGGTCGCTACAACCTGACCCGGGCCGAGTTCGCCGACAGCGACGAGCCCCTCGATCCCGACTTCCCCGACGATCCCGCCGGGCGCTGGTCACGGGGCTACCTGCGCCATCTTCTTCTCACCCGCGAACCCACCGCCGCCCGCCTCATCACCCTCCACAACGTGGCCTGGCTCCTGCGTTTCATGCGGCGCCTGCGCGAGGCCGTCGTCGCCGGCCGCTTCGCCGCCTTCCGCGCCGAGGTCCTCGCCACCTGGTCGTGACGGTGCCCGTGCCGCGGCACGGCTGGGAGCGGCCGCTAGCCTCGACGGGTCCGCTCGTGATCGCCTGAGGTCCCCGAGATGCAGCTCCTCGTCCTTCTCGTCCTGTTCGGCGTCATGTACGCCATCTTGATCGTGCCCCAGCAAAGGCGCATGAAGGCCCACCGCGAGATGCTGGCCCGTCTGCGTCCCGGCGACGTGGTCGTGACCTCGGGCGGCATCCACGGCGCCGTCGCCGAGGTGGAGGACACCGTCGTGTGGCTCGAGGTGGCCCCCGACGTCGAGTTGAAGGTCAACAAGGAGGCGGTCAGCGCCATCGTCGACCCCGCCGACGCCGACGACCTCGATGAGGAGCCGGCCGACGACGAGGAGCCCGCCGACGACGAGTTCGAGGAGACCGACGCCTGATGCGCCGCCACCTCGTCAACATGCTCGGCATCGTGGTGCTGGCGGTGGCCGGGCTCGTGTACACCTTCGCCGTCGGCAACAAGCCCCTGTTGGGCCTCGATCTGCAAGGTGGCGCCTCGGTGGTCCTCGAACCGACCTCGCCGGCCACCGACGAGGCCCTCGACCAGGCGGTCGAGATCATCCGCAACCGGGTCGACGGGCTCGGAGTGGCCGAGCCCGAGATCACGCGTCAGGGCAACGACATCCTGGTCCAGCTCCCCGGGGTCGACGACCAGAACCGCGCCCTCGAACTCGTCGGCCAGACCGCCGAGCTGCGCTTCCGGCCCGTTCTCGACGAGATCTCCGAATCCACGTACCAGGCCGCCGTGTCACTGGTCGAGAACCCCCCGTCGACCACCACGACGGCCACGACCACCACGACGGGCGAGGGCGACACGGGTGACCAGGCCCCCAGCGAGGCCGACCAGCTCGCCGCCCAGATCGAGGCGGCGCGCCAGCTCGTCGAACGCTTCCGGCTCAGCGAGGATCCCGCCGCCGGCGACCAGGCCGTTCTGCCCCAGTACGACGACCAGCGCAACGTCGTCAGCCGCCTCCTCGTCGGGCCCACGGTGTTGACCGGTGACGGTCTGCAGACCGCCGCCGCCCGCTTCCAGGTGAGCACGGGCTGGTACGTCGCCCCCACCTTCCACGGCGGCAGTCCCGGCATCGACGACTTCAACCGGCTCGCCGCCGCCTGCTTCAACGCCGACGCCACCTGCCCGACGGGTCGGATCGCCATCGACGTCGACGACGAGGTCATCAGCGCCCCCCAGGTCAACGCCGCCGCCTTCGAGCGTGACGCCATCACCATCACCGGCTCGTTCACCGAGGAGGAGGCCAAGGACCTCGCCCTCGCCCTGCGCTTCGGCGCCCTGCCCGTCGAGCTCGCCGCCCAGGAGAGCCGGGTCGTGTCGGCCACCCTGGGCCAGGACGCCCTCAACGCCGGCGTGATCGCCGGTCTCATCGGTCTGGCCCTGGTCGCCGTGTACCTCTTCGCCTACTACCGGCTCATGGGGGCCATCGCCATCGTCTCCCTGATGATCTCCGGTGCCCTGCTGTGGACGATCGTGGCCTGGCTGGGCGAGACCCGGGGCCTGGCTCTCACCCTGGCGGGGGTGACCGGCCTCATCGTGTCGATCGGTGTGTCGGTCGATTCCAACGTCGTGTACTTCGAGAGTCTCAAGGAGGAGGTACGCAACGGGCGGAGCCTGCGGGCCGCCGTCGACCGCTCCTTCCCCGCCGCCTTCTCGACCATCGTGAAGGCCGACCTCGCCTCCCTCATCGCCGCCCTGGTGCTGTACTTCCTCACCGTGGGCCAGGTGAAGGGCTTCGCCCTGTACCTCGGTCTCGCCACCGTGCTCGACCTGGTCGCCACCTACTTCTTCATGGGGCCGGCCGTGCGCCTGCTCGCCGCCCGCCCCGGCATGAAGGAACACCCCGGGCGCTTCGGCATCATCGCCCCCTCGGGCGACGCCGAACCCGCCCCCGCCCCCGCCACCTGACACCGGAGACGACCCATGAGCTGGATCGGAGACATCTACCGGGGCGAGAACGACTTCGACTTCCCCCGCCACTGGAAGAAGACCCTGGCCGTGTCGGGCCTGCTCATCGTGGTGAGCGTCGTGTCGTTCGCCGTGCGCGGCCTCAATCTCGGCATCGAGTTCGAGGGGGGCACCTCCTGGGAGGTCGAGGCCCCCGGCCTGTCGGTCGGCGAGGTGCGCGACGCCCTGCGATCGACACCGGCGGCGAACGGCAAGATCCAGCTCGTCGGGTCCGACACCGTACGCGTCCGGGCCGACATCGACGTCGAGGATCACGAGGGGGTCACGGCGGTCAGCACGGCCCTCGCCGAACTCACCGGGGTGTCGGTCGACGACGTGAACGTCACCACGGTCGGGCCCTCGTGGGGATCGCGCATCACGGCCAAGGCCGAGCGGGCCCTCATCTGGTTCTTCGCCCTCATCGCCGCGTACATCTCGCTCCAGTTGGAGTGGAAGATGGCCGTGGGC
>RFFY01000363.1 GCA_003697065.1 Actinomyces sp.
CCACGAACTGAACGCCGACGACCTCTACGGCACCTACAGCGCCTTCCCCCTTTCGGCCCTCGCCCTGGCCCGGCGGGCCCGCAAGGGCGGGCGAGCCGACTACGCCGTGGTCCTGCTCGAGTATCTCGACGTCGACGAGCTCGACGCCACGCCGGGGACGTTCAGGGACCGGGAGCAGCCTTCGCTGAAGGAGAGCTGGTACACGACCTACGCCGCCGCCCTGCGGGATCTCGAGGAGTGGGGGCGGGCCCGCGACGCCGCCCGCGACGGCCTCACCCTCGCCCACCTCCACCGCGACACCAAGCGCGAGCTCCTGTGGAGCCTCGGCGTGGCCCTGCACGAGCTGGGTGACAGCGAGGCCATCGAGGTGCTCGACGAGCACGCGAAGCTCCGGGCCGAGCCGTGGGCCCTCGCCCGCCTGGCACACGCACTCGACGAGGCCGGCCGGCGCGACGAGGCATGGTCCGTCCTGCGTCGGATGCTCGGTGGCCTCAGGCGGGCGTCGGTGGTGACCGTGCCCTCCGGCCTCCTCCTCGCCGCCGAGGTCCTCATCGAGCTCAGCGAGGCCGGCGACGGTGGCGTCGCGGGCGACGGCGGGACCGCCGGCAGTGACGCGGCGGCCGACGGCGGGACCGCGGGTGGCGTCGACGATGCGGCCGACGGCGGGACCGCCGGCAGTGACGATGGGGCCGACGGCGGGACCGCGTATCTGGAGCGAGCCCGCGATCTGGTGCGCCTGGTGCGCTGGTCGCGCGCCGTGGAGGGGTGGAAGCCCCAGGCACGAGCCGAGGGCCTGGCTCGGCGTCTCGGGATCGCCGCCGAGGATCCGTCCGCGCTGACGCGGCGGGAGGCCGAGGACCTCCTGGCGCGGATCCGAGGCCTGGGCCCCGCCGCCGGACGTGACCGGGCCGGGTCGGGGCGGGGCGGGCAACGCACGGGGCGCGGCGGTGCTCACCGGCGTGGTCGACGCGAGAACGGCACCGTCCGCAAGCTCCTCAACGAGGGAAGTGGGTTCATCACCCGGGACCGGGGCGGAGAGCTCTACTTCGGTATGCCGAGAGGCGTCCCGGCACCACCAGCGGGCACACGTGTGTCCTTCGAGGTCATCACCGGTTTCGACAAGAAGAAGAACCGACCCTCGGACAAGGCGGTCGCGGTGCGTCCGATCGAGCGCCCGGAAGCCGGCTGACCGGCCCCCGCACTCGCTGCCCCCGGAACCCGCCTGACCGGCCCCGGACCCGCTGCCTGGGAACCCGCCTGACAGCCACGGGCGAGGTGGGCCCCGGTCATCCCGTCAGAGCCGGGCCAGGGGGCACGGCGGGGGTCCGACCAGGCGCTCCTCGGTCACCTCCAGC
>RFFY01000364.1 GCA_003697065.1 Actinomyces sp.
CCGCCGGCGTCGGTGACGGCGACGGTGTCGAGCTCGTGGCGGGCCAGCACCTCGATCGCCGTGCGCAGCTGGGCGTCGGCGTCGACGGCGGGATCCTCGCGGACGAAGACCTTCACGGTGGCATCGGGGCCGTGGTCGTACATGGCCTGGGCGGCGTCGACGAGGCGGCACAGGCCGAGGTAGCGACCGTCGCCATCGACGACGGGAAGGGCGTGGGCGGGGGCCCGGTAGCCGACGGAGTTCACGAGATCGGCCACGCTGGTGTCGACGTCGACGGTCGGTATCCCGGTGTCCATGGCGGCGGTGACGGGTAAGAGCATGCGCTGTTCGAGGTGGCCCCGGCGCATGTCCTGTTGGTACGAGGCGATCGAGACGGGGCCCATGAGGGCCTGGGAGACGGCGGTGGCGAGGAGGGCGGGCACCACGAAGTCGGCCCGCCCGGTCGACTCGGCGACGAACATGACGGCGGCGAGAGGGGTGCGGTAACCCGCGCCGAGGAAGGCGGCGAGGCCGACGATCGTGTAGAGGGCGATGGCTTCGGTGCCGACGGCTCCGGCCACCAGTCGGCCCAACAGGACACCCTGCAGGGCGAGGGGGATGAAGACCCCGCCCACCCCACCTCCCCCCAGCGTCAGCCCGACGGCGGCCATGCGCACGACGAAGAGGGCGGCGATCAGGCCCAGACCCCGGGAGGGATCGAGGGCCCAGTCCACGACGGGGGCCCCCGACGGGCCGAGGACGAGTTCGGTGCCGCCGATCTGGTGGGCGAGGGCGACGGCCACACCCATCCCGACGACCGCCACGGGGAGCCGGACGGCGAGGGTGACGTGCTTGCCGGCGTCCTTGGCGGCATGGATCCACTGGGCGAACACGCGGGCGCCGAGCCCGGCGAGGAGACCGAGGGCCAAGGCGCCGCCCACCTCGGCCCGCAGGGACAGGGACTGGGTGCTCGGGCCGATGGCGAAGAGGCGCTCGTTGCCGGCGATGGCGGCAAAGGTGAGGTAGGAGGTGGCCGAGGCGACGAGGGCGGGCACCAGGGAGCGGCGGGCCACGTCGTTGCGGTAGGGGGCCTCGAGGGCGAACAGTACCCCGGTGGCCGGCGCCTTGAAGATGGCGGCCACACCGGCGGCGGCGCCGGCGGCGAGCAGGGAGCGGGTGGCGTCGTCGCCCAGGAGGCGGCGCAGGGGGCCGGTGGAGGCGTTGGAGGCGATGGTCGCGCCCGTGTAGATCGAGGGACCTTCGAGACCGGCGGTGCCGCCGAGGCCGACGGTGGCGATACCGGCGAGGATCCGCACCGGCAGGGCGTGCAGGGGCAGGACCGGGTTGTCGCTGTGGAAGGCCCGGACGTACTCGTCGGAGGTGGACGGGCTGAGGCCGCCCCCCACCCAGTTGAGCACGAGGGCGGCCACGACGAGGCCGATGCCGGGGGCGGCGATCTGCCAGGCGAAGGGGGCGTGCAGGACGCGTTCGAGGAGTCCGAGCTCCGCTGCCCGTTCGATGCCGGCCACCAGAACCCCGATGAAGGTGCCGACCAGTGCGTAGGCGGCGAAACGAGCGGCGTAGCCTCGTGCGGGTGCGAGCAGTTCGGGCGTGGTCGTCAGGGGAAGTCGAGGTGACGCCATCGCCATGACTCTACCGGCGTCCGCGCGCAGATCGTCACGAAACCGTAAAGAGAGTGCGGCCGCGCCGCGCCTGACCGCCGGGCCCCGGCGGGGTCGGGGGCGGGTGACGAGCTCCTCGCTGCACGTGACGGGCTTCGCCCTCGTCGTGAGCGGGCTCGGCATGGCCCTCTCGGCGCTCGTCGACCTGCTGACCGTGCCCGACGATCTGGGTCCCCTCACCGTGGGCGCCCTGGTGTCGGGTGGGGTCGGAGCCGTCCTGTGGTGGTTCACCCGACCGCGGGTCCGTTCGACCCCGGCCACCGCCTTCGTCACGGTCACGCTCGCCTGGGCCGTCCTGGGGGTCGCCGGCGCCATCCCGTTCTGGGTCGCCGGGACCTTCGCCCACTGGGACGACGCCATCTTCGAGACGGTCTCGGGCTTCACCGCCACCGGTGCCACCGTGTTGAGCCCCATCGAGGGCACGGGCCAGGGCCTGCTGTTCTGGCGCTCCCTCACCCAGTGGCTGGGGGGCATCGGGGTGGTCGTGCTCGCCCTGTCGGTGCTGCCCCACTTCGGCGTCGGTGGCCTGTCCCTGCTGGCGGCCGAGGCGCCGGGACCCGAAGCCGAGCGCCTGGCGCCCCGGGTGCAGAGCACGGCCAAGCTCCTCTTGCGCGTCTACGTGCTCATCACGGGTCTCGTCATCGCCGGCCTGCTCGGCGGGGGGCTGTCGATCTACGACGCCGCCACCCACGCTTTCACGGCGGTGTCGACGGGCGGGTTCTCGCCCTACGACGCCTCGATCGCCCACTTCGACTCCCTGTGGGTCGAAGGCGTCCTCATCGCCGGGATGCTGGCCGGGGCGATCAACTTCGCCCTGCACTGGCGCGTCTTCACCGGACGTGGTCCGTCGGTGTACTGGCGCTCCTCGGAGGCCCGGGCCTTCGGGCTGCTCGTGATCGCCTCGACCGCCTTCGTGACGATCCTCGTCGCCGGCGACCTCGGATGGGCCGAGGGCCTGCGCGAGAGCGCCTTCCAGGTCGTCTCGGTCGTCACCACCACGGGGTTCGCCACCGCCGACTTCACCCGCTGGGCGGCCGCGGCCCAGCTCGTGCTCGTCGCCTTGATGATCTCGGGGTCGATGACGGGGTCGACCTCGGGGGCGCTCAAGGTCATGCGGGTCCAGGTGGTGAGCCGGGTGGCCCTGCGCCACGTCCGGCGCGCCCTGGCGCCCCGCGGGGTGTTCGTGATCCGCCACGACGGACGGGCGGTCGACGAGGAGGTCGTGGGTCGTGTCGTCGCTCTCGTGCAGGCCTACATCGTCATGGTCGTCGCCGGCATGCTGGCCGTCACCATGCTCGGTTCACCCATCGACGAGGCCCTCGGTGCCGTCGCCACCTCCATCGGCGGGGTGGGGCCGGGCCTCGGGCGGGCGGGCCCGGCGGGCAACTTCCTGGTCTTCACCCGCCCGGCTCGTGCCGTGCTCGTGGTGCTGATGATCGTCGGCCGCCTCGAGGTCTTCCCCGTCTTGTTGACGGCGGCGGTGGCCTGGCGTGGGGTGCGTGACGGTACCCGGCACCGGGTGCGTCACGTCGTGGACCGCCTCCGCCTCCTGCGCTGAGAAGCGGGGGGTCAGGCCAGGGCGCCGAGAGCGAGGTGGGTGGGCTCGGGGAACAGGGCCCGCGCCACCGCCGGAGGCTCGAAGGGCCGCCACTGGCCGTCGGCTTGGGCCAGGCGGTCGGCGATCACCAACAAGACGGCGGGATTGTGGCCCAGCCCGCAGTGACTGCCGCGCACCTCGACGTTCTCCGCCCGGGCCCGGGGCGGGTCGATGCAGTCGGACCAGTGGGCGACGCCGTCGGTGCGGCTGTAGACGGCGGTGGTGGGAACGGGGACCGGTTCGCGGGCGTGGTCGGGCAGGCGCGGCACCATGGCCCGCGTGGAGTGACGGTCGCTGACGCGGCGCCAGGCGGCGGCGGCGTTGGTGGACTCGGGACCGGTGACCTGGAAGGGGCTGCCCAAGGTGATGACCTGGCGCACGTGGTCGGGCGCGAGGCGGGCGAGCTCGCGGGCGTAGATCCCCCCCAGGCTCCAGCCGACGATGTCGATGGGACCGCCGTTGCGGGTCACCAGCTCGTCGAGGCGCAAGACGATGCCGTCGAGGACCTCGTCGGTGGGGCCCAGGTTGCGGCCCAGCCCCCACCCGTGGGGTCGGTGACCGAGCCCCCGGAGGGCGCCGCGCAGGGCGGCGGTGGAGGTGTCACCGGCGGTGAACCCGGGCAGGACGAGGACGTGGCGACCCTCGCCGCGGGGCAGGACACCGAGGAGAACGGGTGCCGCCGCCACGAAGGTGAGCAGCTCGGGCGCGGTTCGCAGCTCCAGGACGGTGTTCCACAGGCTGGGTCGCTTCACCCCCACATCGTGACCATCGTCACGCTAGGTCGCAAGTTGAGCACGCGAACGGGTCGACGCCGCTAGCCTGCCCGGGTTCCGGCCGGGATCTCCGGTCGGCGGTTCGCAGCGGGTGTGGTTCCTCCGGTCGTGAGCCTGATCCACACCGACCCCGGCGCCGTGCCGGGGCGCCACGAACCCCGACGGCCCGCCCCGCGGGCGAGGAGACCCATGTCCCGACCCACCCACCGGCGTCCGCGCCGGACCCGACGCCCCGACGGCGGCTTCGCCGAACTCGGGGTCCCCGCCCCCCTCGTCGAGGCGCTCGCCGCCCGGGGGATCACCCGACCCTTCGCCATCCAGACCGCCACCCTCGCCGACGCCCTCGCCGGGCGTGACATCTGCGGACGGGCACCGACGGGCAGCGGCAAGACGCTCGCCTTCGGTATCCCCCTCCTCGCCCGCGCCACCCGGAGCCGGCCGGGTCGTCCCGGCGCTCTGGTGCTGGCCCCCACCCGCGAGCTCGCCGCCCAGATCGCCAGCGAGCTCGCCGCCCTGGCCCGGTCCACCCGCATCGGCGTCGTCTACGGCGGTGTGGGGTACGGACCCCAGCTCCGTGATCTCCGCCGCGGCGTCGACGTCCTCGTCGCCTGTCCCGGTCGCCTCGAGGACCTGATCGAGCGGGGAGCCGTCGACTTGAGCGAGGTGGCCACCGTCGTCCTCGACGAGGCCGATCGTCTCGCCGACATGGGCTTCATGCCCGCCGTGCGCCGCCTGCTGGCCGCCACCCCCCGGACGCGCCAGACCGTGTTGTTCTCGGCCACCCTCGACGGTGAGGTGGCGGCACTCACCCGGGACCACCAGACCGATCCGGTCCGTCACAGCGTCGGCGAGGAGACCCCCGACATCACCGCCGCCCGCCACCGCTTCTGGCGGGTCGATCGGGCCGACCGGGTGGCGACCACCGCCCGGGCCGTCGAGGCGGCCGGACCGACCGTCGTGTTCTGCCGCACCCGCCACGGTGCCGATCGTCTGACGCGCCAACTCCGCCGTCTGGGGGTCGAAGCGGCCGCCATCCACGGAGGCCGCAGTCAGTCCCAGCGGACGCGTTCGCTGGGGGCGTTCAGCAAGGGTCGGGTCCGGGCCCTGGTGGCGACCGACGTGGCGGCCCGGGGCATCCACGTCGACGAGGTCGCGGCCGTCGTGCACTTCGACCCACCCGAGGACCACAAGGCCTACGTGCACCGGTCGGGACGCACGGCGCGGGCCGGTCGCGCCGGCGTGGTGGTGTCGCTGGTCCAACCCGACCAGATGAAGGCCACCCGCCGCCTCCAGTCCCGCGTGGGTCTCAGCGAGCCGGTGACCGCACCCGCCCCGGGCGATCTCGTCGCCTGATCCTCAGGTGGGGTAGGTGTCGGGGTGGTCGAGGGGGACGTTGAGCCACTCGACCATCTGGCGGACCTGCTCGTAGGCGGCCAGGCGGGCCTCGTCGGTGCCGAGCTCCTCGGCCCGGGCGAAGGCCTCGCGGAGGCGTCGCACGGTGCGGGGTCCGACCGCCAGGAGGGCCTCGGCGCCCTCGCTCGCCCACCGGGCGCACACGTAGCGGACGAGGGCCCCGACGGGCACGTCGATGGCCTCGGCCAGGTTGGTCAGGGTGACGAGGGGATCGAGGTGGGCGTACAGGGCGATCTCGGCTTTGAAGTTGGCGTCGGGGTCGTCCTCGGCCCAGGGCCCGGTCCACGCCTCGAGGCGGACCAGGGGGTCGGGGCGGCTCACGGCGCCACCCCGGTCAGGCGGCGACGGACCGCGTCGACGAAGCCGTCGGCGTGGAGCTCGAGTTGGGCCTCGATGTCGGCGGGGTCGAGTTCGGCGGCGTGGATGCGCACGTTCACGGTGTCGCAGCCGGACTCGGCGACGACGGCGGCCAGGTGCTCGGCGGTCGCTGCCGGCGTCGCCTCGCACACGAGCTGGTCGCCCTGCCAGCGCCGCTGGGCGGCGGGGGGTGCGTAGGAGCGGTAGTGGGCCATCTGGGCCTCGATGGCGTGGCGGGGCGGCTCGCCGATCCAGACCCGGCGGATGGCGACGACCGGACCGGTCCCGCCCGCGGCGCGGTACGCCTCGGCCAGGGCGCGTGCCGACGTCGGGGTCTGGAGCGAGTCGAACAGCACACCGGTACCCAGCCGGGCCGCCCGGCGGGCGGCGGTGGCGCTCTGGGCCGCCACCACCACAGGCAGGGGATGATCGGCGAGGCGCGCCACGGCCCGGTCCCGGCCCAGGGGCGAGTGGTCGCGACCGTGCAGGGCTGCCACCAGGCGGGGGAGGGCCTCGGTGAAGCGGGCGTTGGCCTCGTCGAAGGGGACCCCGACGAGCTCGAAGTCGACGGGCAGGGCCCCGGCGGCGAAACCGGCCCCCACCCGCTGGGGCCAGGCGGCGTCGAGCCAGGCGAGCTGTTCGACGATGGTGGCCACGGGTCGGGTGGGCACCAGCAGGGGACACGGCGCCACCCACGCCGAGGAGGTGGCGGCGAGGACGACGGCGGTGGTGAGAACGGGGTCGGGCAGGTAGCCGGGGAAGTCGGCGTGGTGTTCGCTCACCATGAAGCCCTCGTAGCCGACGGCCTCGGCATGGCGGGCCTGGCGCCGGAGGACCTCGAGGCGCGAGACGGGGTCGAGGTCGTGGACGTAGAGGCGCAGCGAGACCGACCCGCGGGCGAGGGGAGCCGGTGGCGTGGTCATCGGCCGAGCTCGCGGCTGCGGGCGGTGGCGGCGGCCACCACCCGGGCGACGAGTCCCCGCAGGTCGGCCTCCTCGAACACGGCCAGGCCGGCGGCGGTCGTCCCCCCCGGCGAGGTGACGTTGCGGCGCAGGACGGCGGGATCCTCGCCCGTGCGGGACAGCAGGGTGGCGGCGCCCAGCAGGGTCTGACGGGTGAGGGTGTCGGCCACGGCGGGATCGAGGCCCTCGGCGACGCCGGCGGCGACGAGGGCCTCGGCGAGCAGGAAGACGTAGGCGGGACCCGAGCCCGACAATCCGGTGACGGCGTCGAGGTCGTCCTCGTCGACGCGTACGACCAGGCCGACGGCCCCGAGGACGGACTCGGCCCAGTCGAGATCGGCGGCGTCGGCGCGGGCGCCGGGGGCGATGGCGGCGGCTCCCTCGCCCACCAGGGCGGGGGTGTTGGGCATGGCCCGGACGACCCGGGTGGTGGGGGGGAGGTGACTCTCGATGGCGGCGGTGCGGACCCCGGCGGCGATCGACAGCACCCGGGTGACGCCGGCCCGGGCCAGGGGGTCGAGCACGGCGGGGACGACGTCGGGCTTCACGGCGATGACGGCGTCGACGCCGGGGAGGGGTTCGTCGCCGCTGGTCACGCCCTCGATGGTGTCGAGGACGGCTCGTCGCTCGGGGGTGGGTTCGACCACGTGGACCGGGGCCCGTCCCCGAGCCACGAGGCCCCGCGCCAGGGCCTCGCCCATCTTGCCGCCGCCGATGATCTGGAGCGTCGTCACGTCGCCTCCCGGTGTCCGGATGCCTGGCGGCGACGCTAACGGTCGCGGGGGGCGGGTGGGAGCCGTCGCCCGCCGGTGACGGTCTCGCGTCCCGGCGGCGGTCGCGGCGGCCGGGTCAGGCCGGGGCGGGGACGAGGCCGCGGACGCGCCGGTCCACGAGGACGAGGCCGGCGACGGTGAGCGCCATCATGACGGCTCCCAGCTGGAAGGCGACGGTGGCGTCGACCGCCCCGATGATCACCCCGACCGCCAGGGGCCCCACGGTCTGGCCGAGGCGGGCGAAGCCGACCCACAAGGCGAGGACCGAACCGCGCAGGTCATCGGGCGCCCGGCTCGCGACCAGGTCCTGGAGGCTGGGGATGCTGATGCCCTCACCCAGGCCGTACAGGGCCGTGACGGCGACGATGGCGACCAGACGGTCGGCGAGGCCGATGACCACGAAGGTGGCGGCGAAGAGGGCGAGGCCGACCATGACCAGGGACTCGGCGCGCCACCGACGGCGCAGGCGGCCGAGGGTGAGTGCCGCCAGGGTCGAGCCCAGGGCGGGCACGGCGAGGACGCGGCCGCGGGCGCCGGCGCTCTGCCCGAAGGCGGTGTCGAGATGGTTGGGCAGGGCCACGAGCATGAGGCCGAAGATGGCGACGAAGGCGATGGTGCCCGCCACCAGCCAGGGGGCGACGGTGAGACGGCGCGACACGGCGACCGCACGGCGGAAGGTGGTGGTGAGGGCGTCGCCGGACAAGACGGCGTGGTCCTGCAGCCAGCGGGCCACGGCGGCGGCGGTGAGGAGGGCACCGCCGTAGCACACGAAGATCCAGCGCCAGCCGACGGCGTCGGCGATGGCGCCCCCGACGGCGGGGAAGACCGCCACCGAGGCGGTGAGCACGGCGGCGTTGATGCCGATGAGACGGGCACGCTCGACCCCGGACCAGTTGTCGGAGATGACGACGACCGCCAGGTTCACCAGACCGGCGCCTCCCGCTCCCTGCAGGACGCGCAGTCCCGCCAGCACGACCAGGGAGGGGGCGAGGGACCCCAGGGCGCCGAACACCCCGAAGACGGTGAGGCAGGCGAGCAGGACCGGGCGTCGTCCGTAGCGGTCGGCCAGCACGCCGACGGCGGGCGCGACGAGGATGCCGGGGACGGCACCGGCGGCCACCAGGATCCCGTTCCAGGTCCCCTGGGGTGCGCCCAGGTCCTCGACGATGTCGGGCACGGCCGGGGTGATGAGGGAGTTGGCGAGCAGGCCGGTGGCGGTGATGGTGAAGATGAGGACCAGGGGCGGGGGACGGTGTCCGCCCGGGCGCGGGCTCACCGCCGACGCTCCCGTGGGTCCGGACGCGAGAGACCCGGCGGGGAACCGGTTGCCCGCACTTCCCCGAACGGGCTCCCGGTTCCCCACCGGGCAGCACCCAGACTACACCGAAATGCATGAAAGGCAACAACAATCATGGAAAAGATCTGGGGAGTGCCGGAGGCGGCCGCCGGGATCGTCATGGACCGGCGCCGAAGGCCAGGCGGACCAGGGAGCGGTGGGCGCGTTCGAGGGTCGACCAGATGATGCCGAGGAGCTGGTCGAGGGCGTGGGCGTCGACGCAGGCCAGGGGGAGGCGCCCGACGAGGACGATCTCGCCCTCGTCGCCGACGGCGAAGCGGACGCCGGCGAGGTCGAGGTTCCGGCGCAG
>RFFY01000365.1 GCA_003697065.1 Actinomyces sp.
GACCGGCCACACCCAGGGCGGCGCCGATGGAGTCGCGGGCGGCGTCGGCGGCCGCCGGCGGCAGGGCGGCGGTGGCGTCGGTCATGCCGTTGCGGTAGCCGGTGGCCATGAGGGTGCCGAGCAGGGCGATGCCGAGGGCGCCGCCCACCTCGCGGGTCGTGTCGTTCACCGCCGAGCCGACACCGGCCTTGGCGGCGGGAAGCGACGAGACGATCGCCTCGGTGGCGGCGGGCATGAGCAGGGCCATGCCCGCCGAGGCCGGGACCAGTCCGGCGAGGACGTGGAGGTACGACGAGCCGGCGTCGAGGGTGGTGAGCACGGCGAAGCCGGCCGCCTGCACGGCCAGTCCGCCGGCGATCACGAAGCGGGCGCCGAAGCGCTCGACCAGGGCGGGACCGCGCGGGGCGACGGCGACCATCACCAAAGCGAAGGGGAGCTGGCGCAAGCCGGCACCCAGGGCGCTGTGGCCCTCGACGAGCTGGAAGAACTGGGTGATGACGAAGAAGAGGCCGAACATGACGGCGAAGGCGGCGGTGATGGTGCCGGCGCCGACCGAGAACGACGGGATGCGGAACCAGCGGGGGTCGAGCATGGGGTGGGGGCGGCGGCTCTCCACGGTCACGAAGAGGGCCAGGAGGGCGGCGGCGGTGGCGAACCAGGCGAAGGTGGCGGGGCGGAGCCAGCCGGCGTCGCCGGCGTCGATGAGGGCGTAGACGAGTGCGGTGAGGCCCAGGATGGACAGGAGGGCGCCGGGGGGGTCGAGGGGGGTGGCGTCGGGGTCACGGGAGGTGGGCACGAGCCAGGCGATGAGGGTGAAGGCCAGGATGGCCAGCGGCACGTTCACGAAGAAGACCGATCCCCACCAGAAGAACTCGAGGAGGGTCCCGCCGGCGAGGATGCCCAGGGCGCCGCCGGCGCCGGCGAAGCCGGCCCACACGGCGATGGCCCGGGCCCGCTCGTGGGCGGGGAAGACGTCGATGAGGATCGACAAGGTGGCGGGCATGATCAAGGCGGCGCCGATGCCCATGGCGGCGCGGGTGACGATGAGTTGGGCGGGGGTGGTGGCGAAGGAGGCGCCCACGGCGAAGGCGGCGAAGAGGCCGAGGCCGACAAGGAGGGCACCCTTGCGGCCGTAGCGGTCGCCGAGGGCACCGGCGGGCAGGAGGAGGCCGGCGAAGACGAGGCCGTAGCCGTCGACGATCCACAGCTGCTGGGTCTGGGACGGTTCGAGGGCCCGGGTGATGCCCGGGATGGCGATGTTCAAAGAGCTGACGCCGGCGACGACGAGGACGAGGCACAGGACCATCACCGACAGGATCTGGTGGCGACGGGGGTGGCCGACGACGGGGTCGTAGGGGAGGGGAGCGACCGCCACGTGGTGGCGGGAAGGGTGGAGAAGCTCACCCTC
>RFFY01000366.1 GCA_003697065.1 Actinomyces sp.
CCCCCAGCTCGCTGATCCCAAGCTCCCAGTGGTCGAAGGTCGGCGGGGGCCCGGGCTCGATGAGATCCACGAAGTGGGTGTGGGCGGGCTTGAGGTAGTCGACGATGGCCCGGATCTGGCTGCGCTGCGTCCCCGTGAGCGGTACGTCCACCTCGACGTTGAAGGCGTAGCGGGCGAAGCGGTCCGAGGGTCCGAGCTCCCAGTCCACGCCGAGCTCCGACTCGCCCAGGACGAGGGTCGTCCCCGTGAACGGGGTGATGGCGGTGATGTCGATGCCCAGGAAGAAGCGGATGGCGTTCTCGATGCCCACCGCCGTCCCCTTCTGGCGGTACATCTCGACCAACACCGAGGCGAGGCGGCGCTTGCCGAGCACGTCCAGATCGAAGGGGAACGGGTTGCCGAGGTCCTCGAGGATGAGATCCAGGAAGGCCTCGGGCGCGCGCTCGAGGTCGAAGACGTCCGGGTAGCGGTCCACCTCGGAGAGCAGCAGGTCAGCCACCTCCTGCAGGCAGGCGATGAAGCGCCGCAGGTCGCCGGTGGCGTCGGTGCGGCGGTTGTGCCGCGGCAGCATCGTCCACAGGTCGAAGCGGCGGGCCGCCGGGCGCGGCGGGCGGAAGCCCGTGAACGCCGCCGCGTCGTCGGGCGGCAGCACGGGGTTGCCTTGCAGGTCCGCCACGCCCGTGGCGGTGACCTGGTAGGCGACGTCGGGGGTCATCTCGGTGTTGAGCACGAGGGTGACGACCGTCCCCTGGGCGGTCGCCGAGACGGGGACCACGGGCACGGCGGGCAGGTCGACCGGGACGATGGCGAAGCCTACGGGGTCGGTGACGACGACGTCCTCGTCGAAGCCGATCTGCACGACGCGCTGCGCGGTCGCCTGTGCGGCGACGAGCTTCGGCGCGGTCCGGTCCTCGGCGGTGAAGGTGTAGGTTTCGTCGAGGGCGTGCGCGCCGCCGGCGGTGGCCGAGACCACGCGCACCTGGACCTCGGCCTCGCTGGCGAAGGGCGTCGCCGGGTCGAGGACCACGCGCAGGGTGTCGGCGGTCTCGACGACCTCGGCACGGGGCCCGTCGAAGCCGGGCTGGAGCTCGGGGGCGGCGCCTCCGTCGAAGGCGAGCACGCCGTCCACCCAGACGCGGGTGGCGGCCCGGTCCACGCCGTCTGGGCCCGGGTCGAGGACCTCGAGGGCGACGAACCACTCCAGCGGCACGCCCGCCTCGCCCGGGCCCGGATCGCGGGCCATGAGGAGCGGCCGCTCCACCGCGACGATGGCCGCGACGTTGTCGACGTAGAGGGCAGGCAACTCGACGGCGGACATCGTCTCTCCTACGGGGGCTCCACGAGATCGAGGCGCACGCCCACCTGGTGCAGCCCGGCCATCTTGGACACGTTGGCGGCCAGGTCCGTGATCTCCCGCTCCCGCCCGGGCGAGCACGTGGCCGTAGCCTGCTTCGCCCCGTCAACGACGATGGAGGCCTCCCAGGCGAGGCTCGCGGGCAGGCTCGCCGGGACGCGCAGGCGAAGGTGCGCGCGGATGAGATCCACGCCGGTGAGGTCCGTCTCCTGGACCACCTCGGCCCGGTCGCCGGGCGCCAGCTCGAAGATGCGCCCGGCATCATCCTCGCCCAGGACGAACACGTAATCGCCCGAGGGCGGCGTCGCCCCCTCGGGCTGCATGCGCCCCTGCCCCAGGCCCAGCCGGCTCTCGAAGGCGGTCAGATCCACGGCTATGCCTCCCTACACTTGGCGCATCAGCTCGATGTGGTCGAAGAAGGCCCGCCGGGTCACGTCCTTGACCGCCACGCCGAAGCCGCC
>RFFY01000005.1 GCA_003697065.1 Actinomyces sp.
CTTCGGCCCCGCGGCCCGACGTCTGGTGGCGGAGATGACCTACGAGGTCGTCCCCATGGCCGGCGTCGACGCCGCCATCGAGGCCCTCCCGGCGGGCTCACCCGTCTCGGTGACCTGCTCGCCCGTCAAGGGCATCGACGCCACCCGCGAACTCACCGAACGTCTGCTGGCCGCCGGTCACCGTCCGGTCCCCCATCTCGCCGCCCGCATGGTGGCCTCACGCGACGAGACCCGACGCCTCGCCGCTTGGGCGCGCCAGGTCGGGCTCCACGCTCTCTTCGTCGTCGCCGGCGACGCCCCCGAACCGGCCGGCCCCTACGAGGGGGCGGTCCCCTTCCTGGCCGACCTCATCGAGGCCGGGCCCGGCGTGGCCGCCGTCGGCGTGACCGCCTATCCCGACGGTCACGCCCTCATCGACGAGGCCGAACTGGTCCGGGCCCTGCACGCCAAGCAGGCCCTGCTGACCGAGGCGGGGGTCGAGGCCTGGGCGTCGACCCAGATGTGCTTCGACACCGGACGGATCCGCTCCTGGCTCGAGGACGAACGCCGGCGCGGCCTCACCCTCGACATCCACCTGGGCATGGCCGGCGTGGTCGACCGGGCCAAGCTCATGACCATGGGGGTGCGGCTCGGGATCGGCGCCTCCCTGCGCTATCTCCGCAAGAACCGGGCCTCGGTGACCCGTATGCTGGCGCCCGGTGGGTACGACCCGTCCCACCTCGTCGTCGACCTGGCACCCGACGCCGACCGGCTCGGGATCACCGGCCTGCACGTGTTCACCTTCAACAACGTGGCGGCGACCCGGCACTGGCAGGAGGCCGTGACCTCCGGAGAGGACGCACCATGACGATGACCTACCGGCGGATGGGCCGCAGCGGGCTGAAGCTGTCGGTCCTGTCCTTCGGCTCGTGGGTGACCTTCGGGACCCAACTCGACGAGGACCGGGCCCTCGAGTGCATGCAGGCCGCCCGCGAGGCGGGCGTGAACTTCTTCGACAACGCCGAGGCCTACGCCGGGGGACGCTCCGAGGAGCTGATGGGACGGGCCTTTCGCGAACTGGGATGGCCCCGCTGGTCCTATCTGGTGTCGACCAAGCTCTACTGGGGCATCCACGACGACGTGAACATGCGCAACACCTTGAACCGCGCCTACCTCCTGCAGGGCATCGACGGCTCCCTCGAACGGCTCGGGCTCGACTTCGTCGACCTCCTCTACTGCCACCGTCCCGACCCCGAGACGCCCATCGAGGAGACGGTCTTCGCCATGCACGACATCGTCACCTCCGGCCGCGCCACCTACTGGGGCACCTCGGAGTGGTCGGCCGACGAGATCCGCGCCGCCTGGGAGATCGCCGAGCGTCACCA
>RFFY01000367.1 GCA_003697065.1 Actinomyces sp.
CCCAGGGTGACGAGGTCGTCGGCGATGTCGGCGCTGGCGAGCAGCCCGTCCACACCGGGGACGGCGAGGGCGGCGAGGAGGCGGCCCAGCAGGTCGCGCCGGTCGGCCATGGCGAGGGGGTCGTCGCGGACGGCCACGGCGCTGCGGGCCGGGTGGTCGGCGGCGACGACGAGGAGGCGGCCGTCGGGACCCAGCAGGGGTCGACGCCGGCGCTCGGCCCAGCGGGCGGCGATGGTCTCCGGCGCCGTGGCGCGTCGCTCGCACAGGTCGGTCCAGCGCGCCTCGTCGAGGCGGTGGTCGGTGCCGGTCACCGGTCCGCCCCCGGGGGGACCGGCGGCTCGCTCGGGGCCCGACCGGCGGCGAGGGCGGCGTCGATCTCCGCTGTCGTCGGCATGGCCGACGAACACGCCAGACGGCCCGCCACGATCGCCCCCGCGGCGTTGGCCCGTCGGATCGTCTCGACGGGGTCGAGTCCGGCGAGGAGCCCGTCGACGAGGGCTCCGCCGAAGGCGTCGCCGGCCCCGAGGCCGCAGACCACGTCGACGGGTAGGGGGGCCACCGACTGCCGCCCTTGGGGCGTGGCCACGAGCACCCCCTCGGCGCCCTTCTTGACGATGGCCAGCTCGACACCACGCTCGAGGAGGCGGTCGGCGGCGGCGTCGGGATCGGCGGTGCCCACGGCGATCTCGCACTCGGTGCGGTTGCCGACGGCGACGGTGACCGCGTCCAGGGCCGGACCCACGGCGGCCGACGCCGCCTCCGGCGACGGCCAGAACATGGGCCGGTAGTCCAGGTCGAGCACCGTGTGGGACCGGCGGCCGCGTCGGGCCAGCACCTCGGTGACCATGGAACGGGACGGTTCCTCGGCGAAGCGCGAGCCCGTCACCCACAACACGGGCACCCGCTCGACGAGCTCGAGGGGGACGTCGTCGACGGTGAGGTTCATGTCGGGTCCCCGGGGCTCACGGTAGAAGAGCAGGGGCGGGTCCTCGGGTGGGTCGAGGGCGCAGAAGGCCAGGGCGGTCCGCAGGTCCGGATCGGTCGACACCCACCGGTTGTCGACCCCGAACTCCTCGGCGAGGGCGGTCCGGATGTAGTCACCGAAGCCGTCGTCACCGACCCGGGTGACCACCGCCGTGCGTCGGCCGAGACGGGCGGCGGCGATGGCCACGTTGGTCGGCGACCCGCCGATGAACTTGGCGAAGCTCTCGACCCGGGCCAGGGGCACCCCGGTCTGGAGGGGATACAGGTCGACGCTGACCCGACCGATGGTCAGGGCCTCGATGTCACCGCTCGTCATGGGGGGAGTCGATCGGTGTCGTCGGCTCAGCGCCCGCCGCCGCCGGTGGCGGCGGCCAGTTCGTGCTGGAGCGCCTCGAGCTCGGCACCACCGGCCATGAGCTGAGTCAGCTCGGCCTGGGTGATGTCCTCCTTGGCGTAGTCGCCGAGGGACTGGCCCCGGTTGAGGATGAGGAAGCGGTCGCCCACGGGGTAGGCGTGGTTGGGGTTGTGGGTGATGAAGATCACCCCGAGACCGCGGTTGCGGGCCTCGACGATGTAGCGCAGCACCACGCCCGACTGCTTCACGCCCAGGGCCGAGGTGGGCTCGTCGAGGATGAGCACCTTGGCCCCGAAGTAGGCGGCGCGGGCGATGGCCACCGACTGGCGCTCGCCGCCGGACAGGGTGCCGACCGGTTGTTCGGTGTCGCGGATGTCGATGCCCATCTTCGCCAGCTCCTCCTTGGCGATGCGCTTGGCCGCCGCCTGGTCGATCCAGCGGAGGGGGCCGAGGCGCTTCACCGGCTCGGAGCCGAGGAAGAAGTTGCGCCACACCGACATGAGGGGAACGACGGCGAGGTCCTGGTACACGGTGGCGATGCCACGGGCCAGGGCGTCGCGGGGCGAGTCGAAGAGCACCTCCTCGCCCTCGACGAAGAGCTGACCCTCGCTTTGCTGGTGGGCGCCGGCGAGGATCTTGATGAAGGTCGACTTGCCGGCGCCGTTGTCACCGAGGACGCAGGTGACCGCGCCCGCTTCGACCTTGGTCGTGATGTCGCGCAGGGCGATGATGTTGCCGTAGTACTTCGAGACGTTGCGGACCTCGAGCAGCGGTGCGTCGCTCATGGCGTCTCCCCCTTGATGGTCGGCCGACGGAGGACGGTCGTGCTCATCGCGACGCCTCCGCCTTGGTGCGGACGTAGTTGTTGACGAGGACGGCCAGCAGCAGGATCACGCCCAGGAACAGGAACTGCCAGTTCGAGTTCCAGCGGGCCAGCGGGATGCCCTGGCGTGACATGGCGATGATGAGCCCGCCCACGGCGGCGCCGACGGCCGAGCCGTAGCCCCCGGTCAACAGGTTGCCGCCCACGACGGCGGCGATGATGTACTCGAACTCCTTGCCGTCGCCGGTGCTGGCCTGCACCGAGTTGAGCCGGAAGGCGAGCAGCATGCCCACCAGCCAGGCGGCGGCCGACACGATCATGAACAGGGTCGTCTTGGTGCGGGCGGCGGGGACACCGACCGAGCGTGCGGCGGGGGCGTTGCCACCCACGGCGAAGGTCCACGAACCGAAACGGGTGCGCAACAGCACCCAGGTGGCGACGACCGAGAACACGATGAACCAGAGGATCCCGATGCGGAACTGGGTGACGGCGGTGGTGGCGGCGTTCTCCTCGGCGGTCGAGTAGAGGAGGTTTATGGCGACGCCGACGACGGCGATGACGACGCCCACCGAGGCGAGGATCCGTCCCAGCCGGTCGGCGGCCTCGTCGGCGTGACGCCGGCGCTCGAAAAGCAGCTCGAGCACGGCGGCCGCCACCATGAAGGTCGCCACGAGCAGCAGGACGGTGAACAGCTCGGCCCGGAACTTGGTGGAGGCGGACTCGGAGCGCACGACGAACGCCAACACGACGACGACGAGGGCGTTGAGGAGCTGCACCCCGAGACGGCCCGTCCGGTGGGCGTCACCGAGGCGGGCGGCGGCCACCGACAGGGCCACGATCCCGGCGACGGCGAGGCCCACGAACAGCACCGCCCGGGCCCCCTGCACGGTGAGCAGGAAGCCGACCTCGGTCTGGGAGGAGCTGTCGAGGGTGAC